>JXRG01000026.1:0-27916 GCA_000831085.1 Streptococcus sp. DBCMS | reverse complement strand
TTAGAAACTATTTTTATTTTTTTGTCGATTTGAGTACGCAAGACCAGCCTCTTCTAAAGAATTTAAATTTTTCTCCTTTAACACTCGATATATCGCTCACATCATCTTTTACTATTTTAAAGTAGCATCCCGATTCACAAAATTCTAACCTAATAGAATGTGGTTCTCTATCAATAGAAGCCAATCTAGACAATCTTTCATTTAATCCACTATTTTCTAATAAATAGACTAATTCGTCTTTATCTTTCAATCCAATCCTAGTCAGAACATCTGATTCTTTCATAAGAGTTCCCCTTTTCACAGTGCAAAACTCTAATTTTGAATGTATTTCAAAATTATATTGTAATTTTTGTTATTTTTTTCTTTTAAATGACTGCTATGAGAATTATTTATTTCTTGCTCAGGATATGAAATCGGAGGACCGTTGTATTTAAATAATTTATGAAACTCATCCTCTTTGCCTACATACACTGGAATATCATAAAAAAGAGCTCCTTTATTATCTTGATACTGATCACCTGTAATATCAACTATTATATCTTCGTAGGCAACTAACCAAGCATGAGAATCTCCTTCCCATCCAGAACCATATTCACCAGAAACATATAATGATTCAATACCTTTTTCATATAAATACCTCTGAAGGTAGTCACTTACATAGCTACAACATCCTACAGGAAAGTTTATTAGGTTATGATCAATTTCTCCCGCCTGAATTGCTTTTTCAATAGCTTGTCTATATTTTGTTGCTATTTCTTTCAATTCATTTATCATAACTTGTTTATTTTGCATTATTCAAAACACCCCATTTTCTTCCAGCGTAAACTTGACATTATCCTCAATCCACTTGCGGCGTGGTTCGACCTTGTCTCCCATGAGGACATTGACACGGCGTTCGGCGCGTGCTAAGTCTTCAATCGTGACACGGATGAGGGTACGGGTTTCAGGATTCATAGTCGTTTCCCAGAGCTGGTCTGCATTCATCTCACCAAGACCTTTGTAGCGTTGGAGAGTGGCTCCTTTGCCAAATTGCTTGCGGAGTTCTTCTAGCTCTCCGTCCGTCCAAGCATAGGCCACTTCTTCTTTCTTGCCTTTGCCTTTGGACATCTTGTAAAGAGGCGGAAGGGCGATATAGACATGTCCTGCCTCAACTAGGGGACGCATGTAGCGATAAAAGAAGGTTAAGAGGAGGGTTTGAATGTGGGCACCGTCGGTATCCGCATCGGTCATGATAATGATCTTGTCATAGTTAGCATCTTCAAGAGAGAAGTCTGCTCCCACACCCGCACCAATGGTATAAATCATGGTATTGATTTCTTCATTTTTGAGGATATCCGCCATCTTGGCCTTGGCTGTATTAATGACCTTACCTCGAAGGGGCAAGATAGCCTGGAACTTGCGGTCACGACCTTGTTTGGCCGAACCGCCGGCAGAGTCCCCCTCGACCAGATAGAGTTCGTTCTTAGCTGGATTTTTAGACTGGGCTGGGGTTAATTTACCAGAAAGCAAGCCCTTGTCTTTCTTATTCTTTTTACCATTTCGGCTCTCATCACGCGCCTTACGTGCTGCTTCACGGGCATCACGAGCCTTGATAGCCTTACGAATGAGATTGGAAGCCAGTTCCCCATTTTCCATAAGGAAGAAAGTCAACTTATCAGCCACAATCCCATCCACAACTGGACGAGCCAGAGGGCTTCCTAGTTTATCCTTGGTCTGACCTTCAAACTGGAGGTGTTCTTCCGGAACTAGAATAGATAGAACGGCTGCTAAACCTTCACGGTAATCTGAACCTTCAAGATTTTTATCTTTTTCCTTGAGAAGTCCCGTCTTACGCGCATAGTCATTCATAACCTTGGTAATGGCAGACTTGAGTCCCGTCTCATGCGTTCCACCGTCCTTGGTACGAACGTTATTGACAAAGGATAGAATGTTATCTGAAAATCCATCATTGTACTGGAGGGCAACTTCCACTTGGAAACCATTGTCTTCGCCTTCAAAGTATAGGACTGGCGTCAAGGTTTCCTTATCTTCGTTGAGGTAGGAAACAAAGTCTTGTACCCCGTTCTCATAATGGAACTCGATTGCTTCATCTGTTCGCTTATCTGTCAGAGACAAGGTCACATTTTTTAAGAGAAAGGCTGACTCATTGAGTCGTTCTGAAATGGTATTGTACTTAAAGTCAGTCGTAGAAAAGATCGTCGCGTCAGGCATGAAGGTGACTTTGGTACCTGTCTTAGTCTTGGGTGCTGTACCAATTTTCTTCAAAGTCGTGGCAGGTTTTCCACCATTTTCAAAGCGTTGCTTATAAACAGCACCATCACGAGTGATTTCTACTTCTAGCCAACTAGAAAGGGCATTAACAACGGAAGAACCCACCCCGTGTAAACCACCAGATGTCTTATAGCCGCCTTGACCGAATTTTCCTCCAGCGTGGAGAATGGTAAAGATAACTTCAACAGTTGGAATTCCCATGGCGTGCATCCCAGTTGGCATCCCACGCCCATGGTCTTGAACCGTTAAACTGCCGTCTTTATTAATCGTCACATCGATGCGATCACCAAATCCAGATAAGGCTTCATCGACTGCATTATCCACAATTTCCCAGACTAGGTGATGGAGACCAACACCGTCAGTCGATCCAATATACATCCCCGGACGTTTACGAACCGCATCCAACCCTTCTAGCACCTGAATGGCGTCATCATTGTAGTTATTAATATTGATTTCCTTTTTTGACACAAGGAACCTCCTATTTGTTCATCTTTTCTATTTTACAGGTTTTCTAGGGATTTTGCAAAACTTTTCCCATTCAGCTGTCACAATTTCACAGGATATTCTCTGACTTTCCACAGCATTTCATGGTATAATAGGTCTATGATGACATTTGTATTATTAATTCTAGCTTATTTGCTTGGTTCGATTCCGTCTGGTCTCTGGATTGGACAAGTTTTCTTTCAAACAAATCTGCGTGAACACGGTTCTGGAAACACCGGAACGACCAATACTTTCCGTATTTTGGGTAAGAAAGCAGGGATGGCAACCTTTGTGATTGACTTCTTTAAAGGGACCTTGGCCACTCTACTTCCTATTTTTTTCCACCAACAAGGTGTATCACCACTTGTCTTTGGACTTTTAGCCGTGATTGGACATACCTTTCCTATCTTTGCAGGGTTTAAAGGGGGCAAGGCTGTCGCAACCAGTGCTGGAGTGATTTTCGGATTTGCGCCTGTTTTCTGTCTCTATCTAGCAATCGTATTCTTTGGAAGCCTCTATCTAGGTAGTATGATTTCACTGTCTAGCGTTACTGCTTCTATTGCAGCCGTTATTGGAGTTCTCCTATTTCCACTATTTGGATTTATCCTGAACAGCTATGACCCTCTCTTCATTTTGATTATCCTAGCACTTGCTAGCTTGATTATCATTCGTCACAAAGATAATATCACACGTATCAAAAATAAAACTGAAAATCTCGTCCCTTGGGGACTAAACTTGACACATCAAAATCCTAAAAAATAAAACGCCAGTTTGAAACTGGCGTTTTTTTGTATGCTTATTTTGACTTGATGTAGTTGATACCATCTGCCTTAGGCGCAACTGCTTTTCCAAAGAAGGCTGCCAAGACAAGAATGGTCAAGACATAAGGGGCGATTTGAAGGTAAACCGCTGGCACTCCTTGTAGGAAAGGTAATTGAGAACCGATAACTGCCAAACTTTGTGAAAGTCCAAAGAAAAGACTAGAAAGCATAGCACCAATTGGGTTCCATTTACCAAAGATCATTGCAGCAAGGGCGATAAATCCAGGACCGACAATAGTTGTCACTGAGAAGTTAACTGAAATGGATTGAGCATAAATCGCTCCCCCAATTCCCCCTAGGAAACCTGAAATAATAACCCCAAGATATCGCATCTTGTAGACATTGATCCCCAAGGTATCCGCTGCCTGAGGGTGTTCACCAACAGAGCGAAGTCGAAGACCAAAACGGGTCTTAAAGAGAATAAACCATGCAAGGAAAGAGAAGGCAATCGCGATATAACCTAGCAAACTTGTTGACTTGAAGAAGATATCTCCAATCACAGGGATATCAGCCAAAACTGGGAAATCAAAACGTCCAAAAGTCTGGCTTAAGTTATCCGTTTGTCCTTTGTTATAAAGAACTTTAACCAAGAAAACCGCTAGGGCAGGAGCCATCAAGTTCAATACTGTACCACTGACAACATGGTCCGCACGGAAATGAACTGTAGCGACTGCATGGATGAGGGAGAAAATAGCTCCCACGATACCAGCAACTAACAAGGAAATCCAAGGAGTCGCTGCTCCAAGTTGTTCTGCAAACTCAAGGTTAAAGACAACCCCAGAAAAGGCTCCCATAACCATAATTCCTTCAAGACCTACGTTAACGACACCACCACGTTCAGAGAAAACTCCCCCGATACTCGTAAAAATAAGTGGTGCTGAGTAAATCAGCATAGAAGAGACCAAGAGGGTGAGTAATGTTGTAATAGACATCCTTACTTACCTCCTTTAACTTGTTTTTTAGGTTTGACAAAGCGTTCAATAATGTAGTGAACGCTGACAAAGAAGATAATAGACGCTGTTACAATGCTGACAAGCTCAGACGGAACTTGCGCTGCGTTCATACCCGGTGCTCCTACTTGCAAAACTCCAAATAAGAAGGCCGCAAAGAGAATTCCAATTGGTGAATTTCCAGCAAGCAAACTAACTGCCATCCCGTTAAATCCGATAGCCAATGACGAACCTTGAACGTAAACGTTTTGGAAAGTTCCAAGACCTTCTACCGCTCCACCAAGACCAGCCAAAGCACCAGAGATAATCATTGATAGAATGATTGTACGTTTTGCTGAAATACCAGCGTACTCTGAAGCATGGGGATTGAGACCAACTGCGCGAATTTCAAAACCGAGAGTCGTTTTCTTGAGCAAGAACCAAATCACAGCTACAGCAATGATGGCAAAGAAGATTCCAATATTCATACGAGAATTTCCAGTCAACTCTGATAACCATGGTGTCTGGTAAGTAGCATTGGCACTAACACGAATCGTTGAGTCTGTACTTTGCATAATATCTTTCGGAAAGGCATGAATAAAGGCATTTCCCACATACAATACAATGTAGTTCATCATGATGGTCACGATAACCTCTGACGTACCGAGATAAGCTCTGAGGATACCTGGAATCGCACCAACAATTCCACCTGCGATCAAAGCAATGATCACTGTCAATGGAATCAAAACGAGACGAGGCATATCTGGATTTGACAAGGCAAACCAACCACTGAGAATCCAGCCTGCAAGTGCCTGACCAGGAAGTCCGACGTTAAAGAAACCTGCTCGACTGGCAACAGCGAAACCAAGACCTATCAAGACAAGAGGACCCATGGCACGGAAAATTTCTCCAATTCCACGGAGGCTACCAAAAGCTGTATAGAACAACTCCTCATAACCCCAGATAGCATCATATCCGAAGATCCACATGACAATGGCTCCGAGCAAGATTCCTAAGAATACGGAAATCAAGGGAACCGAAATTTGTTGTAATTTTTTAGACATCACTCTTCTCCTTTCCCAAGTTTCCACCTGCCATCAAGACACCAAGTTCTTGTTTGTTAGTTGTTTCTGGCGATACAATACCTTGAATCTTACCATCGTGAATAACAGCAATTCGGTCTGAGACATTTAAAATCTCATCCAATTCAAAGCTGACAACAAGGACAGCCTTCCCGTTATCACGTTCTTCAATCAAACGTTTGTGGATATATTCAATGGCACCGACATCCAAACCACGAGTTGGCTGGCTGACGATAAGGAGATCAGGATCTCGATCAATCTCACGAGCGATAATCGCTTTTTGTTGATTTCCTCCTGAAAGAGCTGCCGCTGGAACAAATTCGCTTGCCGCACGGACGTCAAATTCTTCCATCAATTTCTTGGCATGTGAAGTGATATTGGCATAGTTCAAGATGCCATTTTTGCTGAGTGGTTCTTTGTAGTAGGTTTGAAGAGCGATATTTTCTGAAATCATCATCTCCAAAATCAAGCCATCACGGTGACGATCTTCAGGAACGTGCCCCACGCTTAGTTCTGTAATTTGTCGAGGATGCATCCCCACGATTGATTTGCCTTTTAATTCAACGCTACCTGACTCAACCTTACGAAGACCAGTAATGGCTTGAATGAGTTCAGATTGACCATTGCCATCAATACCTGCAATACCGACAATTTCACCAGCACGAACATCCAAGGAGAGATTTTTTACTGCTGGTACACCGCGGTTTTCATTGACAACCAAGTCTTTGATAGACAAGACCACTTCTTTGGGTTGCGGTGCTTGTTTTTCCGTTTTAAAGGAGACTGAGCGTCCAACCATCATTTCTGCCAAGTCCGCATTTGTTGCGCCTGCAATTTCGACTGTCTGGATTGATTTCCCACGACGGATAACCGTCACTCGATTCGATACCGCACGAATCTCATCCAGTTTATGGGTAATCAAAATGATAGACTTCCCTTCTTTGACAAGGTTTTTCATGATTGCCATCAACTCATCAATCTCTGAAGGAGTCAATACGGCTGTAGGTTCGTCAAAGATAAGGATATCAGCACCACGATAGAGTGTTTTCAAGATTTCTACACGTTGTTGGGCACCAACGGAAATATCCGCCACCTTAGCAGCAGGATCTACTGCCAAACCATAACGTTCAGAAAGAGCCTTGATTTCTTTAGTAGCACCAGCTATATCTAGAACACCATTTTTAGTGACTTCACTTCCTAAAATGATATTCTCAGCTACTGTAAAAGCCTCAACCAACATGAAATGTTGGTGAACCATCCCAATTCCAAGACCAGCGGCTTTAGATGGTGAGTCTAGTTTTACAACCTGACCATTCACCACAATTTCACCACTCGTTGGTTCAAGAAGTCCTGCCAGCATATTCATCAGAGTGGATTTACCCGCTCCATTTTCTCCTAAAAGTGCATGGATTTCACCTTTTCGCAGTTGCAAGTTGATTTTGTCGTTTGCTACAAATTCACCAAACACCTTGGTAATATCCCGCATCTCAATGACATTTTCGTGTGCCATATGCTCTTCCTTTCAGAGGTTTATTTTATTTCAATAAAACCTGCTAATCACATTAACAAGCTCTATTGAGACAAAAGTTGCCTCAATTCTTAAAGAAGCGACCAATGGCCGCTTCCTAAGAAATGACTTTTATCCATTATTTTTCAGGAACTTTTACGCTTCCGTCAAGGATTTTAGCTTTTGCATCTTCAACAGCTTTTTTACCTTCTTCTGAAAGGTTTGTTACTGCTAGCTCAACCCCTTTATCTTTCAATGAGTAAACAATCACTTGTCCACCAGGGAATTCACCTTTTTCTGTTTTGTTGGCAATATCTTTTACAGTTGTACCAACTTGTTTCAATGTAGATACAAGAACAAAGTTAGATTCTTTACCATCTTTAGAAGTGTATTTACCTTCTGCTGCTTGGTCACGGTCTACACCGATAACCCAAACTTTTTCGTTTTCATTTTTGTTTTCGTTCAATGATTTTGCTTCAGCAAAGACACCAGCACCTGTACCACCAGCTGCTTGGTAGACAACGTCTGCACCGGCAGCATATTGAGCTGCTGCAATTGTTTTACCTTTGGCAGCATCACCAAATGAACCAGCATAGTCAACTTGAACTTTGATAGATGGGTCTACTGATTCAACACCAGCTTTGAATCCAGCTGCAAAACGTGAAATAACTTCAGATTCAATACCACCTACAAAACCAACTTGTTTTGTTTTCGTAGTTTTCGCTGCTGCAACACCAGCAAGGTAAGCTGCTTCGTTATCCGCAAATCTTACGCTCGCAACATTCTTTTGACCTTCAATCACATCATCAATCAAGACATAGTTTAGGTCAGAGTGGTCTTTTGCTGCTTCCTCAACTGCATTGTGAAGGGCAAAACCAACACCGAAGATCAGGTTGTAACTTCCAGCCGCTTGTTGCAAGTTGTTAGCATAGTCTGCTTCGCTTGTTGATTGGAAGTAAGTGTAACCTTTATCTTTAGAAAGATTGTGTTCTTTACCCCAGTCTTGCAAACCTTCCCAAGCTGATTGGTTAAATGATTTATCATCAACACCACCAGTATCTGTTACGATTGCTGCTTTGGTCTTCATTTCTGATGAAGATGAAGCTGCGTTACGAGAAGAGCGGTTACCACATGCAGCAAGTCCAACTGCTGCTACTGCAACTAGACCAAGGCCTAGCCATTGTTTCTTGTTCATTACTGAACCTCCTAAATAAGATGTGCAACGATGTTGCAAGTATGGATTGTTTGGTCACACAGACCACAGCCACTATAAGAGTGGCCCAGACTAATTTAAGTCTGTAAATGAGTATGGAAGTAACTCCCCGACCGTCATCTCGACCGTCGATTTATCTTTAGCGACTAAAGTCACTTTTAGATCTTGTTCAAAAAATTCAACCATGACCTGGCGACAAGCACCACATGGCGAGATGGGTTTTTCAGTTTGTCCGTAGACAATCAACTCTGAAAACTCCCGTTGCCCTTCCGAAACTGCTTTAAAAATAGCAGTACGCTCTCCACAATTAGTCAAGGGATAGCTAGCATTCTCGATGTTTACACCCGTATAAATACTACCATCCTTGGCTACTAAAACAGCTCCGATAGGAAAGTGAGAATAGGGGACATAGGCTTGTTTGCTGGTTTCAATTGCTAGTTCAATCAACTCAGTAGTCGCCATCTGCTAATTCTCCTTTTAAGATTGTTACACCAGCAGATGTTCCGATACGGGTAGCGCCTGCTTCCACAAAAGCGACAGCATCTGCATATGAACGAGCTCCACCAGCCGCCTTAACTCCCATATCTGGTCCGACTGTTTTACGCATCAACTGAACATCCTCAATAGTGGCACCACCAGTTGAAAATCCAGTTGATGTTTTGACAAAGTCAGCGCCTGCTTTCTGGGATAATTGGCAGGCCACAACCTTTTCATCGTCTGTCAACAAGCAAGCTTCAATAATGACCTTCACCAACTTGTCACCACTTGCTTCTACGACAGCACGGATGTCCGATTCAACTAAATCCAGATTGCCTGATTTGAGGGCACCAACATTGATAACCATATCAATCTCATCTGCACCGTTTTGGACAGCTTCTTTTGTTTCAAAAGCTTTCACAGCTGAAGTTGTTGCTCCCAAAGGAAAACCTACTACTGTACAAACCTTTACATCTGAGCCTTCAAGCCCTGTTTTCGCATGTTTAACCCATGTAGGATTAACACAAACGCTGGCAAAGTCATACTCACGCGCTTCAGATAGCAAACGATCAATTTGTTCTTGGCTTGCATCTTGCTTTAAAAGCGTATGATCGATATATTTATTTAATTTCATATTCGGATTCTCCCTAGTTTTATGAGATAATTTCTATAATTTCTCGTAAACTTTGCACTCCATCATTTATTTTAACATATTTTTGAAATTCTGTAACTAGTTCAGAAGAAATTTTTCCATTTGTATAAACTTTTGCAACAATTTCTCCTTTTTGAACGGAGTCTCCAACTTTCTTTTCAAAAACAATCCCTGTTTCATAGTCCAAGTCATCAGACTTGACTGCACGACCAGCTCCTAGTCTCATGACATAGAGCCCAAATTCCATAGCTGGAAGGGCTGAAATAACACCTGTATCTTGAGCTGGAATTTCCAGCACATGGGCAACTTTGACTGGGCGATAGAGATCTTCTAAATCGCCACCTTGTGCTGCTACCATTTCTTCAAACTTAGCCAGTGCTTGGCCATTTTCCAGGTGTTGACGGATTTCCTCGATCGTTTTCTCAACATCAGCCAACCCAAGCATAATCTGAGCTAGCTCGCAGATAAAGTGACTAATATCTTCTCGGCCTTTCCCTTGTAAAATCTCCAATGCCTCAAGGATTTCGAGACGATTGCCAATGGCTCTTCCCAAGGGCTGACTCATATCGGTAATGACTGCTACTGTTTTTCGACCAACAGCCTTACCAAGATCCACCATGGTTTGAGCTAATTCGCGCGCCTCATCAACCGTCTTCATGAAGGCACCCTCACCGACCGTTACGTCTAGCAAAATGGCATCCGCTCCTGCAGCAATTTTCTTGCTCATAACAGAACTAGCAATCAAAGGAATCGTGTCGACAGTTGCTGTCACATCACGGAGGGCATAGA
Organism: Streptococcus sp. DBCMS; assembly: GCA_000831085.1. Lineage (GTDB taxonomy): Bacteria > Bacillota > Bacilli > Lactobacillales > Streptococcaceae > Streptococcus. The sequence goes on along the minus strand of JXRG01000026.1, from coordinate 17,692 downwards.
GAAGTTTGTCTGCTTTAACCAGTTGATTGGACTGCCCAATGACAGATACACCAATGTCCTGTACCTGACGAATGAAATCTTCTTGACTTCGCTCAACTTGATATCCCTTAATAGACTCCAATTTATCAATTGTTCCACCAGTATGGCCGAGACCTCGACCACTCATCTTAGCAACAGGCACGCCGAAACTCGCAACAAGAGGAGCCAAGATTAAGGTCACCTTATCACCTACACCACCAGTCGAATGCTTATCAACTTTAACCCCATCAATAGCTGACAAATCAAACTCCTGACCTGTCTTGACCATATTCATCGTCAGTTCAGAAATCTCACGTGTGGTCATTCCTTTGAAATAAACAGCCATAGCAAAAGCAGACATCTGATAGTCTGGAACAGTTCCAGCCACATAGCCTTCTACCAACCATTTGATTTCAGCTGCAGTCAGTTCTTGACCATCTCGTTTCTTTTGGATTAAATCAACTGCTCTCATTCTTTCACACTTCTAAGGATATAGTATCCCTTATCTTTCTTTACGGTTTCACAATTGCCAAAAACATCTTCCATCTTATTTTTAGCACTTGGAGCTCCTTGCTTTTTCTGAATGACAATGGTTAAATCTCCTCCGTCTTTCAAGAAATCCCTGCTCTTTTCGATAATCTCATGAACAACCTGTTTGCCCGCTCGAATCGGCGGATTGGAAATAACATGGTCAAACTTCCCTTCAACTTGCTCATAGATATTGGATTGGAAAATCTCCGCTTCAACTCTATTTCGTTCGGCATTTTGTCGTGCTAAGTCCAAGGCACGATTATTGATATCGACCATGGTTGCCTGAACTCCATAAGCCTTGACCAATGACAAGCCCAATGGTCCATAACCACAACCCACATCAAGGACCGTCTCTCCTTTGTTAACCTCTAGACACTTTAATAAAAGCTGACTCCCAAAGTCAACCATTTTCTTGCTAAAAACACCCGCATCCGTCAAAAAGGTCATGTTTTCTCCCAACAACTCCACTCTCAACTCATGAATGTCGTGAGCAGCATCAGGATTTTCTGCATAATACATTTTACTCATAAAACTATTTTACCATAATTTGGCTTGAATTGTAAATCGTTTACAAAGTGATGATCAAATGAAAAAGACTGAAGAATCCTAGTCAAAAAACCTTTTCTTCAATCTCTTGCAATTATTAGAAATACATTACAATCTATCGGGAACTACAAATTATCATAGTCAGGGAAAAACAGTTCGTCTGCAATCGGGCGCATTTTTATTACTATTTCTTAACCTTAAAATACTTTATTATCAACAAGATTCCCAATATGATGTTTAGATAAAAACCCAACTGATAAGTTTGTGTCAAGATTTCCAAACTTGTCCAAAGTCGTATCAAATCTTCTAGTGACATACGGAATAGATATCCTTCTGTAGCAATCCACAAAATCAAAAATAGATAACTACCAGCAGCAAGCCATTTCGTCCACTGCTTTTTTACTAGCCAAGCAATCAAGAGCGAACAGATAAAGACAACTGTTACAATGGCATGTTCCATCAAAAAAGTAAAACCGTAATAGATTTCCACAAAGCGTCTACCATTATCCGCATTCGCTCCCCTTATAAAAGGTAAGGCAAAACTTAAAATAAAACAGAGTTCCAATATATAACGTTTTAAGATTTTCATGACACACCTCCAATAAGTTGTAAACCAAAAAGCCCACTTTCAATAACTGATAAGTCTTTAGAAACCATTCCCTATCTCATCATTAAATTATTCAACCTCCATCTACCTCTATTATACGATATTGACTTACTACCATCAAGTAACCGCTTTATCTTTTTAGCTTTTTATGGTATGATAAACAAAATATCTAGGGGAAAACAAATGACCAACGAATTTTTACATTTTGAAAAAATCAGTCGCCAGACTTGGCAATCATTGCATCGCAAAACAACCCCTCCCTTGACAGAGGAAGAGTTAGAATCCATCAAGAGTTTCAATGACCAGATTAGTCTACAGGACGTAACAGATGTCTATCTTCCCCTAGTTCATCTTATCCATATTTACAAGCGCACCAAGGATGATTTGGCATTTTCAAAAGGAATTTTTCTTCAACGCGAAAGCAAATCCCAACCTTTTATCATTGGGGTTTCTGGTAGTGTTGCTGTGGGCAAATCGACTACTAGTCGCTTACTTCAGATTCTTCTATCACGTACTCTACCGGATGCTACTGTAGAGCTAGTGACAACTGACGGTTTTCTCTATCCCAATCAAACCTTGATTGACCAAGATATCTTAAATCGCAAAGGTTTTCCTGAAAGTTATGATATGGAAACCTTGCTGAATTTTCTTGACCGCCTAAAGAATGGGCAAGATGTCGATATTCCTGTCTATTCTCATGAAGTGTATGACATTGTTCCTGGAGAGAAGCAACGTGTCAAAGCTGCTGATTTTGTCATTGTCGAGGGCATCAATGTCTTTCAAAATCCTCAAAATGAGCGCCTTTACATCACTGATTTCTTTGATTTCTCCATCTATGTGGATGCTGCTGTCGAGGACATTGAAAGTTGGTATCTGGATCGTTTCTTGAAACTGCTCAGCTTTGCCCAAAATGACCCCAACAGCTACTACCACCGCTTTACGCAAATGCCGATTGGAGAAGTTGAAGCCTTTGCACACCAGGTTTGGACCAGCATTAATCTCACAAATCTACAAAACTATATCGAACCAACAAGGAATCGCGCCGAGGTCATTCTCCACAAGACTAAAAACCATGAAATCGATGAAATTTACCTAAAAAAATAATTTCCCCTTGTCAAAACCTAAGTTTTCATATATAATGGTATAGTTAGTAAATATGGAGGTAAGAATATTGGCAAACATTAAATCAGCTATCAAACGCGCTGAATTGAACGTTAAACAAAACGAAAAAAAACTCAGCTCAAAAATCAGCTATGCGTACTGCTATCAAAGCTTTCGAAGCAAACCCTTCTGAAGAACTTTTCCGTGCTGCTAGCTCAGCTATCGACAAAGCAGAAACTAAAGGTTTGATTCATAAAAACAAAGCAAGCCGCGATAAAGCTCGTCTTTCAGCTAAACTTGCTAAATAAGAAACAGTCCATAGAGGCTGTTTTTTTGTCCTCTAATCAGAAAAGGTAGAAAATGAAAATCGCAATCATAGGATATTCTGGAGCAGGCAAGTCAACTCTAGCTGAAAAGTTGTCAAACTACTACTCCATCCCCAAACTGCATATGGACACACTCCAATTTCAACCTGGTTGGCAAGACAGTGACCGCGAATGGATGTTGACCGAGATGAAAAACTTTCTCACAAAGCACGAAGCTTGGGTCATCGATGGCAACTACTCTTGGTGTTGCTATGAAGAAAGAATGCAAGAAGCCGACCAAATCATCTTTCTCAATTTTTCACCATGGACTTGTCTCTTTCGAGCCTTTAAACGGTATCTCACATACCGAGGCAAGGTCAGAGAAAGTATGGCTGCAGGTTGCCCTGAACGCTTTGACTGGGACTTTGTCAGATGGATTCTCTGGGATGGGCGGACAAAGAATGCTAAAGAACGCTATCAACGGGTTCAAGAAACCTACCCTGAGAAAGTAATTGTCCTCCAGTCGCAAAAGGAGATGGACCACTTCTTAGAAAATCTCGTAAATAACAAGAAAAACCAACGTGCCTAACGTTGGTTTTTTGCTATTAGCCAATCACACTTCCGTTTGGTACAGCTGGATCAACTGTGAGAAGGGTTAACTTGCCTTCATGTTCAGCTGAGAGGATCATTCCTTGGCTGACATATTTTTTCATCATCTTGCGTGGTTTGAGGTTGGCAACGATTTGGACCTTCTTGCCGACCAATTCTTGTTCGTTTGGATAGTATTTAGCTATTCCTGAGAGGATTTGACGATCTTCACCATCACCAGCATCTAGGCGGAATTGAAGTAACTTGTCAGAACCTTCCACTTTAGAAACTTCTTTGACTTCTGCGACACGGATTTCAACCTTGTCGAAGTCTTCAAACTTGATTTCATCCTTGTTGAGTTTGAGTTCAACTTCGTCTGGATTCCATTCTTTTTCGACTGCTGGTTTGTTGCTTTCCATTTGTTCCTTGATATAGGCAATCTCTTCTTCCATGTCCAGACGAGGGAAGATTGGTGTTCCTTTGGCAACAACAGTCACACCAGCAGGGAAATCTGCCAAACTCAAGTTTTCTAGGCTAGAAACTTCTGCTAAACCAAGTTGTGCCAATACAGCGCGACTAGTTTCCATCATAAATGGCTCAATCATGTGAGCTACAACACGAAGGCTAGCTGCCAAGTGGCTCATGACACTTGCCAATTGGTCACGAAGTGCTTCATCCTTAGCCAAGACCCATGGGGCTGTCTCATCTATGTATTTGTTGGTACGTGATATAAGAGTCCATACTGCTTCTAAAGCACGTGGATAGTCAACTGCTTCCATGTGTGTATGGTAGTCAGAGATAGATTGCTCTGCAACCTCAGCAAGAGCATTATCAAATTCAGTCACACCCTCTACATAGGCAGGGATTTGCCCATCAAAATACTTGTTAATCATAGAAACCGTACGGTTAAGAAGGTTACCAAGGTCATTGGCTAGTTCATAGTTGATACGGCTACATAGTCTTCTGGAGTGAAGGTTCCATCTGAACCAACTGGAAGACTACGCATGAGGTAGTAACGAAGTGGATCTAGTCCAAAACGCTCTATCAACATTTCAGGATAGACAACATTCCCTTTAGACTTAGACATCTTACCGTCTTTCATGACAAACCAACCATGACCAATCAAACGTTCTGGCAATTTGATATCCAACATCATAAGAAGGATTGGCCAGTAGATTGAGTGGAAACGAAGAATGTCTTTTCCAACCATATGGAAGACGGTTCCGTTCCAGAACTTGTCAAAGTTTGCGTGTTCATCTTGATCGTAGCCAAGAGCTGTCACATAATTAAGGAGAGCATCAAACCAAACATAGACAACGTGTTTTGGATTAGATGGTACTGGCACACCCCAGGTAAAGGTTGTACGAGAAACCGCTAAGTCTTCCAAACCTGGCTCAATAAAGTTACGTAACATTTCATTAAGACGACCATCTGGAGTGATGAAATCAGGGTGCGATTTGAAAAAATCAACCAAACGGTCTTGGTATTTGCTGAGACGAAGGAAGTAAGACTCTTCTGAAACCCATTCCACTTCATGTCCTGATGGAGCGATACCGCCCGTTACATTTCCAGCTTCGTCACGGAAAACTTCCGCAAGCTGGCTTTCTGTAAAGAATTCCTCATCTGAAACTGAATACCAGCCAGAGTATTCGCCCAAGTAGATATCATCTTGAGCAAGTAAACGTTCGAAGACTTGAGCCACTACTTTTTCATGGTAGTCATCAGTTGTACGGATAAATTTATCGTATGAGATATCTAATAATTTCCAAAGTTCTTTGACTCCAACCGCCATCCCATCAACATAAGCTTGAGGTGTAATGCCAGCCTCTTCCGCTTTTTGCTGGATTTTTTGACCATGCTCGTCAAGGCCTGTCAAATAAAAAACATCGTAGCCCATGAGGCGTTTGTAACGAGCTAGGACATCACAAGCGATGGTTGTGTAAGCAGAACCGATATGAAGTTTACCGGATGGATAGTAAATTGGTGTTGTAATATAAAAATTCTTTTCAGACATAATATTTCCTTTCCAGGCAAATGAAACCTGTTTTTCTAACACTTCATTATATCATATTTTTAGTGATTTTCGATAGGAAAATCCATACAAAAACAAGACAGACAAATGTCCATCTTGTTTTTTCTGCTCTATATCTTATTCATAACGAAGGGCTTCAATTGGATCAAGCTTAGAGGCTTTATTGGCTGGTAAGACACCAAATATCATACCAACGCTGGCTGATACAGCCAAGCTAAAGAGAGCAATTGGGAGGGAAACCCCAACTTCGATACCTGCAATCATGTTTTGAAGCAGCACTCCGGCTAACATGGTCATTCCAGCAGCAATTCCAAGACCGATGACACCACCCAACAAGGTCAAGATCATGGATTCAATCAAAAACTGTACCAAGATATTAGCCCGTGTAGCACCGAGAGCTTTCCGCAGACCAATCTCACGCGTGCGTTCTGTCACCGAAACCAGCATGATATTCATAACACCAGTTCCCCCAACAAAGAGAGAGATTCCTGCGATGGCACTGATAATGGTTGTCATAAAACCAAATAGTTGTTGTACCTCTTGGAAAGCGGCAGTTGCATCCGCAACTTGGTACTCCCCTTGCTGAATACCAGCAATCTCAGTCAATTTTCGAGCCAACTCTGGACCCAAGGTCTGCGTTAGACTAGTATCATTGACACGAAAGACGATGTTCGAGATTTCATCAGTATTAAAATTAGCTGCGAGAGAGATATTGGTCGTAATTGGAAGACCACCGATCCCAAAGGCTTTAGCAGTTTTAGCTTCATTGCTAGTATAAACGCCAATCACACGGTAACTAAATTCATTGACAGAGATGATTTGATTAACCGCGGCTTCTGGACTATCAAACAAACTCTTGGCTAGTTCTTCGTCCAACAAAATCACACTGGCAAATTCCTTGTAGTCTTGCGGTCTTAGACTTCTACCCGCAACGATTTCATTTTCAACTGCGTTCATGTAGGTGCTATTTCCGCCTGTCAGAGTCGCTCGTTCAACCTTCTTATCCTTATAAGATAAGGTAACGTTGGTCGAGTTGGTGACATAGTAACTGTCTACTCCTTTGAGTTTAGCAGCCTCCTTGACCCAGGATTCTAGTGGTTTTGGTGGTTCAACATGAACATCCTCTTCTCTCCCACTGACTGTCAAAGCGGATTGTTTCTGCGTGAAGGAGCCGTCCTTGCTTTTGATAGGAGAGAAAAAGACATGGATATCCTTCTGTGATTTGGTCATGTTTTTATTGACCTGACGAGACATGGAGTCTCCCAGAGCCATGATGACGACGACAGACGAAACTCCGATGATAATCCCGATCATGGTGAGGAAGGAACGCATCTTGTGGGCCATGATGGATGAAAAGGCAAATTTCAGATTTTGCATCTAGTTTTCCTCCTTTTCTAGGGCACTGTCTGATGAGATAACACCATCACGAATGACAATCTGGCGTTTGGCATAGGCAGCTATCTCAGGCTCATGCGTGACCATGATAATGGTCTTCCCTTCCTTGTTTAACTCCACCAACAGTTGCATGATTTGATTTCCTGTCTTGGTATCCAAGGCTCCTGTGGGTTCGTCAGCTAGGATGATAGAGGGATTATTTACCAAGGCACGCGCAATCGCTACACGTTGCTTTTGTCCACCTGATAACTCTGAAGGCAAATGATGACTGCGCTCCGTTAACTCAACCTTTTCCAGAAATTCCTCAGCCAATTTTCGACGTTTTGAAGCTGAAACTCCAGCGTAAATCAAGGGCAATTCAACGTTTTGAAGCGCACTGAGCTTGGACAAGAGAAAGAACTGCTGAAAGACAAAGCCGATTTGCTGATTGCGGACCTTGGCCAGTTGTTTCTCTCCAAGACCTGCCACTTCTTGACCTTCAAGGTAGTACTCTCCACTGGTTGGTGTATCCAACATTCCGATGGTATTCATCAACGTAGATTTACCAGAACCAGATGGTCCCATAATAGCAACAAACTCACCTTCATGAACTTCTAGATTGATATTTTTAAGGACCTGCAATTCTTGGTCACCATTTCGATAACTTCTACAGATATTTTTGAGACTAATTAGTTTCTTCATCAGCCTTCACCTCTTTTCCTTCTTCCAAGGAAGATGTTGGATTACTGATGACCTTGGCACCGTCTGTCAAACCTGAAGTAATTTCTTGGTTGTCTGCGTCCGCATTCCCCAAAGTAACTTCTACCTTCTTCGCTTTTTTCTGGTCGTCAACGATCCAGACATAGTTTTTGTCATTTTCGGTAACAACACTTGTCAAAGGAACAAGGATGGCTTTACTTTTGTTTTTGACTTCAACACTGACTGAGAAACCTTGTTTCAACTCACCGATATCGCTGGTCACATCAACAGTATAAGGGTACTTAGATCCAGTATTTCCTCCAAGGGCTGTATTTGCTGCTTCTCCGTTGTTTTTAGGATAATCTGAGATATAGCTGATTTTACCCGTCCAGCTCTTATCTTGATAAACCTTTGAAGTAAAGGTAACTTCTTGCCCAACAGAAAGGTTAGCAAGGTTGTATTCAGACAACTCCCCTTTGACCTGCAAGTTTTCATTACTTACGACATGAACCACCACTTGGCTATTACCTGTTGGCGATTTGGAAACATTACGATTAACTTCAACTACAGTCCCTTCTAGTGTACTGAGGACAGTTGCAGCATCTAGCTGAGCTTGAGCCTTGTTGAGCTGAGCTACAGCATCTGCACGGTTATCCTTGGCATCACTGATTTGAGAGTCAATAGAGGATACTGAAGAAGTCGCTGCTGGCGCTTGTTCTGGTAGTCCAGCTTCTGTTGGAACTTGTGGGGAAGCTGGTACAGCTGATGCATTTTCACGAGCTTTATTTAACTCCTCGATATGACGGTCTGCCTTTGCAACTGCACGATCAGCCGCATCGTAGGCAGCTTGAGCATCTGCACTGCTGTATTTGACCAAAGCTTGCCCTTCTTCGACCTTGTCCCCGACTGAAACGAGAATTTCATCTAAATCTCCCTTACTAGCATCAAAATAAACGTATTGTTCATTTTTTGCTGTGACGGTACCTGACAAGAGAACCGATGAAGCAACGGAGCCTTCCTTAGCAGTAACGATATGAGAGGTTTCCTCCTTGACTGCTGACTGGGAAGGTTGTCTAAAAATCAAAATCCCCGCAGCACCGATAACAATAGCACTGGCAACACCAATCGCTGTGTATAATTGCCATTTTTTTGCCTTCTTATTTCTTTTCATTTTCAAGCTCCTTTATTCTTTTGCTTTACAAAAAACCATTATATCAGAAATACCAATCCCAAACAATGACAGTTCAGATGGAAACAATGACAGTTCAGGATCATTATTTCGTTCGGTATTCGTTTATTGGATTATTGTGCTAGATATATAATACAATATCTTTTGGAATTTGGCAAGCGTTTTTATAATTTTTTTACCGTAGCAGATTTTTGCATTCAAAAAATAAAAACGATAGAATATGACTATCAAAGCTATAAGGAGTTTTCTATGAGAGAATATGATATCATCGCCATCGGTGGAGGGAGCGGCGGCATTGCCACTATGAACCGCGCTGGCGAACACGGTGCTAAAGCAGCTGTTATCGAAGAGAAAAAATTAGGTGGAACCTGCGTCAATGTCGGCTGTGTTCCTAAAAAAATCATGTGGTATGGAGCGCAAATCGCTGAAAGCTTCCACCACTACGGCCCTGACTATGGTTTTACAAGTTCAGGTGTTCAGTTTGATTTTGCAAAACTTCGTCAAAACCGTGAAGCCTACATTGATCGCGCTCGCTCGTCTTATGATGGAAGTTTCAAGCGCAACGGTGTTGATTTGATTGAAGGTCGTGCTCATTTCGTTGATGCTCATACGGTCAGCGTTAATGGCGAATTGATTCGTGCCAAACATATCGTGATTGCGACTGGCGCTCGTCCAAGCATCCCAACTATTCCTGGGGCTGAACTCGGTGGTAGCTCAGACGATGTCTTTGCTTGGGAGCAGCTTCCTGAATCCGTTGCGATTCTTGGAGCTGGTTATATCGCCGTTGAATTAGCAGGTGTTCTCCACGCGCTAGGAGTAAAAACGGATTTGTTTGTCCGTCGTGATCGTCCCTTGCGCACTTTTGACAGCTACATCGTTGAAGGTCTTGTCAATGAAATGGAAAAAACAGGCCTTCCTTTGCACACCCATAAGGTACCAGTCAAACTAGAAGAATCAGAGCAAGGCATTACGATTCATTTTGAAGATGGTTCTAATCACACTGCAAGCCAAGTTATCTGGCTACCGGCCGCCGTCCAAATGTAGACGGACTGGAGTTAGAAAAGGCTGGAGTTACACTCAACCAACGTGGATTTATCCAAGTGGATGAGTATCAAAATACAGTTGTAGATGGTATCTATGCCCTCGGAGACGTTACTGGTGAGAAGGAACTAACTCCAGTAGCCATCAAGGCAGGACGTACCCTATCTGAACGCCTTTTCAACGGAAAAACAAATGCCAAGATGGACTACACGACTATCCCTACTGTTGTCTTCTCACACCCAGCAATCGGAACGGTTGGTTTAACCGAGGATCAAGCTATCAAAGAATACGGCCAAGATAACATCAAAGTCTACAAGTCAAGCTTTGCATCCATGTACTCAGCCGTTACAAGCCATCGTCAAGAATCTCGCTTCAAACTCATCACCGCCGGTGCTGACGAAAAAGTTGTTGGACTTCACGGACTTGGTTACGGAGTGGATGAGATGATTCAAGGATTTGCGGTTGCCATCAAGATGGGAGCTACCAAGGCAGACTTTGATGCTACAGTAGCTATCCACCCAACTGCCTCAGAAGAATTTGTAACCATGCGCTAATTATCACAAGAGACCTCTTGAGGTCTCTTTTTACTTGCAAAATCGGCTGTTACAAAAATTGTTACCTTAGTTGGAAGAATAGGTTGACTTTTGTTTCTAAATTAGTATAATAGTTACTATAATTTTGAAAAGAGGTTAACAGTTTTGAAAAAAGCTCATATCTATGCTATCCCTGCTATCGGTGCTGCTCTCATTGCCGTATTGGCACAAATCAGTCTCCCTATCGGTCCTGTACCCTTTACTTTGCAAAACTTTGCAATTGGTCTGATTGCTACTGTTTTTAGACCCAGAGAAGCTGTTCTATCTGTAGCTCTCTATCTCCTGCTTGGTTCCATTGGTTTACCTGTTTTTGCAGGGGGAGGAGCTGGATTTCACGTTTTAGTCGGTCCAAGTGCAGGCTATCTTTGGTTCGACCTTGTTTATGCTGGACTTACATCTTATCTCATTCATCAAAATAGTGGCTACATTCGCATTTTCCTGGCTAACCTCTTGGGTGACTCCCTCGTCTTTGTCGGAGGTATTCTCAGCCTCCACTTCCTTGCTGGGATGCCATTTGATAAGGCGCTTGCAGTAGGTGTCCTTCCCTTTATCCTCCCTGACCTTGGTAAGATCATTGCCATTAGTTTCATTGGTCGTCCCCTACTAGAACGATTGAAAAGCCTTCCATATTTTTCAAGATAAAAGAATAGTCCAGAACAATTGTTCTGGACTATTTCCTTTCTAAGAATCAACTGTACACTATTTAGCTACTTGACTATTCTTATACCGGTATGAATATTAATCGTTTTATCCTTCAAATTACAGCTTTTCACGCTATGCAAAGTAGAAAAGTAATCTGATTGATTCAACCCAAATAAGCTTCCATTGATTTTGAAAGGTTAATAACTGTATATTTTCAGAAAACGCATTTTTACTGATAGAACTATATTTAATAAATTATTTGTGATACAATAGAGCTACCTAAAAGATTTCAGTAAATTTAATGTTCATTGATTATTTATATTAACTTGAACATTTTGATTTCTTTTAATACAAAAATAATTATAAATAATTATAAACAGAAAGGTAATTCTATGGCAAAGAATACTCGTGAGCTAATCATTGGTTCTCTCATCACACTAGCTAAGAAGAATCCTCAACGTAGTTCCTTTACAATGACTGAAATTGCTGCTGAAGCTGGTATTTCACGACAAGCGATTTATCAAAAGCATTTTAACAACTTTGAAGATATTATTGAGTACATTCACGAAGAAACCAATCAGCACATTTTTAACGTCTTTAATAAGTACTGCCCTAACAACGATGGAGATCCTGTTAGCTTTTTAGCAGACCATATACTTCCTCTCATATACGAAAAAAGGGAAGTTGTTAACACCTTGTATACCACACAAGTCGACCCATGTTGGAAGGAATTTCTGCGTGGAACATACTCAGAATGGGTCCTCAAGAATGTCAATTACCAACTGAAATATAATTTTAATAAAGAGGACATCGCTTATATCATTACGACCATGGCAATCTCTTTCATTGAAGTCTGGATTCGTAAAGATAATCCAATTCCACCTGAAGAGTATAGAGAGACTTTCATTCAATTGTCTAAGACTTCTCTGTGTGACTATATTGTGTCATAAAAAAAAGAATCTTGAGTTCTACTCAAGATTCTTTTTATTGTTCCCCTTTAAAGGCACCGACCATTACCTGAAATTCTTCATTGGAAAGCGTGATTCCTTTGCCCATTTTGGTATGGTCTGGGCTCCAAGAACGAATATCAAATTTTGCTGGTGCTCCATTAAAGCTAACGCGATTTAGTTCTTTGGTCCATCCTTTGTCATTTTCAGACAAGGTGAGCAAGTGTTCTTCGATTTCAAATGTAAATTCTGCCATTTTAACTCCTTTATGTGATATGCTTTCTATAGTCTATTCGTAAAAATCTTGTGGTTTTTAAGAAAATTTTATATAATGTGGATATATAAGAAGGGAGGATTCTATGAGACAGACATTCAAACTAGTTCTAGATAAACTACATGGTTTTCTCAATGGGAATGATGATCATCCTCAAATCGAGGACAACTCCCTCACTGCTATGATTGAACAAGCCATCCAGAAAAAGACGGCTGTTCATGTCATACTAGCTGAGACAAGTTTTACGGGTGATATTGTCAAATATGATGTCAGTCGTCAGCAGATTATTGTCAAAAATTTCACTAGAAATGTGACACGTATCATTCGGATTGGTGACATCAAGAGAATCCGTTTTGTCCCTTCTACGGTAGAAAAAGCTCAGAAAAGTCTATTCAAGAAAGAGTGAGATGTTCATTGCATCCCACTCTTTTTCTTAACGAATTTGTTCAAAATGAAGGTGAACTGCGATATGATCACCATACCCACTTCTCTCCAAATCACGTTGCAAGCGATAAGAGATATAGTGCTCTGCAATGGTGATATAACCTGCTCCCAGCAAACGATTTTCAACCATTGATTGGATCATACTGATGGTCGCACGTTCTACTTTTGCTTCTTCCAAGTCCAAGACTACTTTTTTAGTAACTTGAGCTAGGTTTTGACGTAGATCATCTGTCAAAACATAAACTGTCTGAGCTGCTTTGAGGACAGCTTGGTAAATTTTATCTGGATCAAAGTCGGCAACTTCTCCATTACGTTTGATTACTTGCATAGGGTTCTCCTTTATTCTTTGTTTTCTTTGATTTCTGCCAGCATTTTTTCTTCTTCTGCTGTTAGTTGATAGTTTTCTAGCAAATCAGGTCTGCGCTGGTAGGTTTTCTTTAGACTTTCATAAAGCCGCCACTGGCGAATCTTTTCATGGTGCCCACTCATGAGCACATCTGGTACCACCATGCCTCGATAGTCATAAGGGCGTGTGTATTGGGGGTATTCGAGAAGTCCTGAAGAAAAACTATCATCTTGGTGACTAGACTCCTTGCCAATCACTTCTGGAATCAAGCGAACCGTAGCATCAATCATGGTCATGGCTGCCAACTCACCACCAGTCAGGATATAATCTCCTAGGGAAATTTCATCAGTTACCAAGGTCTTGATGCGCTCGTCATACCCTTCGTAGTGACCGCAGATAAAGATCAGTTCCTCTTCTTGAGCCAAATCTTCAGCGTAGGCTTGATCGAACTGTTTCCCAGCAGGATCGAGAAGAATGACGCGGGGATTTTTCTTTTCAATGGCGTCAAAGGCGTCGAAAATAGGTTGAGCACGGAGCAACATTCCTTGCCCTCCTCCGTAAGGCTCATCGTCAACATGACGGGCTTTTTCAGCGTATTCTCTGAAATTATGGTACTGAATATCCAAGAGCCCTTTTTCTCGAGCCTTTCCAACAATCGAGTGTTCCAATGGAGAAAACATCTCAGGAAAGAGGGTTAAAATATCAATCTTCATCATCTAGTCCTTCTAAGATTTCCACTTCGACCCGCTTGTTTGGAATATCAACATTGAGAACTACTGGCGGAATGTAAGGTAAAAGCAAATCACGCTTACCTTTTCGCTTTACCACCCAGACATCATTGGCTCCTGGTTGCAGAATTTCCTTGATGGTTCCAACCAAGTTATCTCCCTCGTAAACATCCAAACCGATAATCTCGTGATAGTAGAATTCACCATCATCTAAATCATTCAAATCTTCCTCAGCGACCTTGAGACTATAACCCTTGTACTTTTCAATCACATTGATATGGTACATGTCTTTGAATTTGATAATGTCAAAGTTCTTATGCTTACGATGACTTGCGATGGTCACTGTTTGGATAAACTGATCTTTTTCATCAAATAAAGCCAGCTCTGCCCCTTTTTTAAACCGTTCCTCAGCAAAATCCGTCACAGACAAGACTCGCATCTCACCCTGCAAACCCTGCGTATTGACGATTTTTCCAACATTAAAGTAGTTCATCTTGTCTCCTGTATCTATTTCTATCCTTTATTTTATCACGTTCCAGGGATTTTCACAAGTTGGATAGGTCCTATCTTACAAGGCTACTACTTCTTCAAAAAAATCACCAACTATCTGATTAAACTCTTTAGGATGGTCATTCATCGGTTGATGTTTGCTGTCTGAAATCGTTACTTGACGCGCATTGGGATTTAGATCAATGATCCCATCATAGATTATTTTTAGGTGTTTGGGAAAATCATTTTCTCCTCTTACTAATAGCATGGGAGGATTTCCTTTATATCCTTCTATCTCATGGGCTGCCAAGAAACCTGTGATTCCAAGGTTCAAGAAAACATCTCGCCCAGTCTCTATAATGGCCGTCTTGACCAATTCTCTTGTGATAGGGTTATCAGTACACATTTTTGAGTTCTTATCAGCAATCACCTTCCAAGGAATCGTTTTGTACATAAGAGAACTATATTTGATTCGACCTCTTTCTTTCTCTGATAGGTAACGATGCTGTCCCCAACTATCTACCATGACCAAGGCTAGGACTCTTTCTGGATGGCGATAGGTATACTCTTGAAGTGGATTTCCTCCCCAAGAATGACCAACCAATATCACCTTATCTAGCTGAAAATAGGACAAAATAGCATCTACATCTTGAACAGCGCCTTCCAAGTCGGGAAGGCCAACTTTCATAGGTGATTCACCCTGTCCTCTAACATTGACAAAGTAAAGATCAAATCCATCAAAAGCATCATACTGGTGGGCCCACATCTGACTACGGCCACAAGCTCCATGATAGAAAATAATGTGGCCTTTATTTGCATTCCCAGGACGATGATAAACAACCAAATCACAATCTAATACTGGTATAATGTGACGTTCCAACATCTTGGGTTCTCTGTTATAAAAAGCAATAGTTTCAGCAATATCATTTGGCTTCATTACTACATTCGCTCCTCT
This sequence comes from Streptococcus sp. DBCMS, assembly GCA_000831085.1. Classification (GTDB taxonomy): domain Bacteria; phylum Bacillota; class Bacilli; order Lactobacillales; family Streptococcaceae; genus Streptococcus. The sequence continues at coordinate 2,243 of JXRG01000026.1, read as the reverse complement.
TTATCCTGATATCATTCTTTGTATCTATTTTATCATGCTATATTAAAATCATCGTTTTTTAAACTTGACTTCATTAAAAATTTTGAATTTTCTGCATTATTTAGCTAAAGAAAAAGACTGCTACGCAATCTTTACTTTTTTCTCATCAGATTCATGCCTAAAATTCCAGAAATAATCAGAACAGCTCCTATCACATGGTAACTATAAATTGGTTCGTGGAGGATAAGGCTCCTGCTAGAATTGTCAAAACTGTTCCAAGATTGCCAAAGACACTGACGGTTGATGCCCCGAGGCGAACAATAGCATAGATAGAGAGACTACCAGTCACGATAGATGCTAAAATTCCCAAATAGAGGATGGAAAGCAGATAGGGCAGCTGTCCAAACGGCGCAAAGCAAGCTAATATGTTCCCCTCTAGATAGTGCGAGGTCAGACTCAGCGTATTAAAGGTGACGAAGCCAACAAATATCACAACAGCTGTCATATCCATGGCCCGATAGCGACCTCCTTTAGCCTTGCTGAGGATATTGTTTATCGCATTAGCGAGAACAGATCCCAACATCAAGAGAAAGCCCAAGCTAGCAGTTTCCGTACTAAAGTTTGCTCCTTTACTAAGGAAGATGAAAACTACTCCTGATACGGATAAAATTAAAAAGAACTTTTGCAGCAAACTTGTCTTTTCCTTGAGAAAGACCGATGCCAAAAGGAGAGTAAAAATCGGGACAAGCGCTTGTAAAATTCCCGCTTCAGAAGACGATATATACTGTAAGGCAAAAGATTGAAAAATAAAAAAGAGAAGTGGATAGAAAAGACTCATAGGCAGAATAGAAAGAATAGCTTTTCTACTCAAACTCACATTAATAAGTTTGGTTTGATGAAGGATGACCAATACAAAAGCAGCGATTGTATAGCGATGTGCCAAGTTTGTAAGAGGACTGGCATAGCCCAAAGCAATCTTAGTAAATAAAAAAGAAAAACCAATGATGGCTGAAAAGGATAAGGCTGCTAGGTAAGCTTTTGTTTTCTCGTTCATAGATTGTTACTCCCTTTAAAAGTAGCCAGTCTCAAGATTGATTGACTAGAATTCTTTGAGACTGTCTTTCCATTTTAGCATAGTAAAATCCTAGATGCTATTTCTAGGATTGGTATTTTATTCCTTCTTTCACCGTTTATCTATTACATTAGCTAAAAAGGATTCAGCCAGTCTGATCTGCTTTTCTCGTTCTTTTCTTACAAGTTCTAGCTTGTCTGCCTCTTGGAGATTCCTTACTTTGATAGCATAATCTGCCAATTTCATTGCTTTCTCTATACAAGCTAGGAGAAATCTTTCATGTCAGTGAAAAGAGACTATTCCTAGTTCTCTTGGAAGTTATCCAAAAAAACTTCCAAATTTGACATATTTAGATAATTTTATCGAAACTACAAAATAGTATCATTGATATCTTCTAATATCTTAAAACTTAATGAAATCATTTTTTCACCTATGTTACACTGTATATTTCTATATTTTATTCTTTGCGTAATCAATTCTCTTTTATGATTTGATTGTAAAAGATTTAATAATTGATCAACAGTTGCTTCACCAGAATATAATTGAGGCAATATACCTATAGAGTGTATAATACCTTTTTTACTAATATGAATCTGAGGAGTTCTCCTATTCATAAAATTAGAAAAATCAATCTCATCAATAATATATACTTCATCTTGTTTCGAATTATACTGACTAACATTGGAAACCAACATATTTATCACTCGTTTAATATCACTACTATATATCCCAAGTTTTTTTGCCATTATTTTTTTCTCATTTTCAGTAAAATATTTAGAATTTCTTTTAAATTTTTCTATGTAATTATTTAACTCAACTTGATTTTTATAGAACTCAATGATATTAGTTGGTTGATTTTGTGTTTTAGCTTCTATAATAACTAATGTTCCATCTTTAAAAAAAATTCCGTCAATTTCAAATGTCTCTCCATCAATAGTTCGTTTTATCCCAGCAGACTGTTTAGAAAATTGTTTTTTTTGCTAAGCTGTTAATATGAAGTTCAAAATTTCTTCCTTTTTGATTTATTCCAGTCTCTTTACTTTGTTGCTTTTTTGATATAACAGATAAAATTGTTCTTGAAAAATCTGTATGCAAAACCAAACTAGATAGTACAACATAAACTTCTTCGAACTCGATAAGTGGATTATCATATAAATCTCTAGAAGAAGATTTAAAAATAAGTTGCTTAAGC
>JXRG01000025.1:0-30457 GCA_000831085.1 Streptococcus sp. DBCMS | reverse complement strand
TATTTGAAAAATCAAAATAAAGGAGATTTAAAGATGTAAGGAGATAAAAATATGAAATATCATGACATGATAATAGAAAATATAAGTGTATGTGAATTTCTTTTATCGTGTGAAAGTAAGATATTTTGTTTAGGAAAATTTTTATGCGTTATTAAATAATATAATAGAAAAAGAATACATTTCTAAAAGAGGACTTTTTACGCCAAAGTGTAGAAGTCCTCCTTTTTTATTATCACTAACGGAAAAGGAGAGAATGGGAGTCGTTTAACCTTATATTCCATTCATAATGGCCGTGCGATTGAGGGGACAAGAGTTCTAACGGGTGATGTTATCGGTGAAACACCAGATAATACAGGTTTGAAAGTTTCTTATCAAAAGTATAAGAACAAGAAAGAAAAATTGGTGTATGTCAATCTTCAATTTTATTTCCCAAAAGTCATTCAACTTCAGACTACTATTTTACCAGCAATTAGTCAGTTTGGTGGGGATGAGTTTGAATGAGCAAAACATATTTATGAGTTTTTGAAATCTCAAGGGCCAAGCGGTGGTAGACACCAGAATAAACCGACTGACTAGGTGGCTTACAGGTTCTGTAAGTCGTCTTTTTTACTTTAATAGTAATGTTTTACATTTTAAGGAGAACGCAGTTTTGGCTCGTTCTCTTTTTTTGTTGTGATACTTCTTTCAAGGAATATTTGATAGGATTGGAGTGAAAAAAGATTAACTAGGAAAGAAGGAAGTATATGGAAGCCATTTATCAACGTGATTCGGATCAAGATGGACTAACTGATGCTCAAGAATTGACGCTAGGAACCAATCCTCTTAGCGCAGATTCTGATGGTGATGGTCGTTCAGATTTAGTAGAAGTAGAAGAAGGAACCAATCCCTTAGAAAAGGATTTACAAGACATGGGCCAAACAAGTATAACTGAACCGTCTTCAGTATTTATGGAAATGAAACAAAAGATTTCAGATATGATGGAGAGTCACTACAAGGAATTTATACAGGCTCTGATTAGTATTGAAACAGGGATTGAAAACCAACAAGACCTAGAAGACTTATATACTTACTACATGAGAACAGATGCCGTTTCTCTTTTGTCTAGTGATTTAGAAACCAGTCCTCAAGAGGTTGAAATGGAGATAGAGTTGTAGGGGAATCATGTGATTCTCCTATTTTCGTATAGATGAAAGGAGCGAGTATGGAAGTAATGCAATTATTGGCTATGTTTCGTGGAACAATTCCAAAAGATAGGGAGAAAATGGGCCTATTTCTTCGTTATCAAGCGCAACATTTTGATGAGAAATGGCAAGACTTGGTAGAGAGTTTTTTGGCTGAAGAGGGCAAGATAAAAGAGATACCTCATGTCTATTCATTTCATCAAGATATTATTTCTTTCCTAGAGGCCAGTTCTGAAAATAATGACCAAGATCTAGAAAGTTACACAAGAAATTTTGGACAAGCAGGTCTAGATAAATTATCTCAATTAAGCAATTGGGAGAAAAACTTGGTGCTAGAAGTCGCAACCTATAACCTTTCCACTCGATTTCACATCCAATCTGGAAAAGAGAAGTTAGAACCATTAAGTGAGCTTGTATTTCATCAAAATCAGGATGTCAATTTAGTCAATGTCTATCGGGTTGCGAATAATCTATCTGACCGTATTAGTAGAGATATAGAGGAATTTCTTCTAATGGTTGACTCAAAAGAGCTTAAAAAAGAAGTTATTGAGATTCATTTTGAAGAAAAAGAGGGAGATGTTCTAGCTTATTTGGGTTCAGAATTGATGGCTACTTTAGATACCGTGACGGATCTTGTCCATCATGAAGAAAACTACACACAACTCCCACTGACACAAAAGCTGAAGATTATTACTCATTTTGATGAAGTAAAGGCTATAAGAAAAAAGTCTAATCAAGTAGAGGAATCTTTGTCTCCTTCAAGTGATGTTGAACAGGAAACGGAAGAAACGAACTCTTTTTCTAATGTCGATAAAATTGTAGAAGAAGCTTTGAGGAAATATCCAATCGGTTCACAAGTAAGTTATAAAGGACAAGTATTTCAGTTGGTTTCGATTGAAAATGCACAGTTAAATAACTTAGTTCGCCTAGAGCTATTCAATGATTCCAACCAGTTATTTGAAGAAAGTCCTATCTTATACTTGAACAGTTTAGAAGAGATTGAACAAGTATTGTCTATCGTAGAACTTGAAAAAGAAGATTCAGAGATTGAGATTGATTCATCAAGTGAAAATCAGGAAATAGATTTGTTTTCCTACCTGGAAGAAGAAAAGGAAAAAGATAAGGAAACAGAATCAACACCACTTATTTCAAGTGTAGAAGAGTTGGATATTCCTGTTCAAGATTTTGTTTTTCCAGATGATTTAGAGGACTTTTATCCTAAGACAAATCGAGAAAAAATTGAAACGAATATCGCCGCAATTGAACTTGTTAAAAGATTAGAAAAAGAGAGACGACAAGCAAATCCAGAAGAACAAGAACTACTAGCCAAGTATGTCGGATGGGGTGGCCTTGCCAATGAATTTTTTGATGAACTCAATCCAAAGTATGAAACAGAACGTTTAACTCTTAAGAGTTTAGTAAGTAAATCAGAATACTCCACTATGAAACAAAGTTCTCTCACAGCCTATTATACAGACCCAATGATTATTCGCCAGATTTGGCAAAAGTTACTGGATGATGGTTTTGAGGGAGGAAGGATATTAGATCCTTCTATGGGAACTGGGAACTTCTTTGCGGCTATGCTAGAAGTATACGAGATAAATCAGAACTCTATGGGGTTGAATTAGACAGTGTGACAGGCGCAATCGCAAAACAACTCCACCCCAATACCCATATTGAAGTGCGAGGATTTGAAGAAGTTCCCTATCAAAATAATAGTTTTGATTTAGTCTTAACGAATGTTCCTTTTGGAAATTTTCGCATTGCCGATAAAAACTATGATAAACCTTATATGATTCACGACTACTTTGTCAAACACTCACTTGATTTAGTAAGAGACGGAGGACAAGTGTCGATTATCTCATCTATTGGCACAATGGATAAGCGGACAGATAATGTCTTACAAGAGATTAAATCCAACACTCATTTTTTAGGGGGAGTTCGGTTGCCAGATACGGCTTTTAAAAAGATTGCAGGTACCCGAGTGACTACAGATCTCCTCTTCTTTCAAAAGGACCAAGCAAAGAATCTTAATGAAGAGGAACTTGTTTTTAATGGTTCTATTCCCTTTGAGGAGGATAAGCGTGTCTGGATCAATCCATATTTTGATGGGAAATACAATACACAAGTTTTGGGTGAATATGAGGTACGTAATTTTAATGGAGGTACTCTCAATGTTAAGGGGGTATCAGAAACATTAGCTACTGACATAATGAAAGCATTAGAGAATGTGGAAGCACTTAAACAAATTGACAATTCTTTGAAAGCACCTGTTTTTATCCAAGAAGAAGTGGATAATTCTATCCCAAGTCGTATACGTGAGGACTTAGCGCTCTATTCTTTTGGATACGAGGGAAATCAAATTTATTACCGAGATACGCATGGCATTCGGAACAGTTCAAAAGTAGACGAAATTAGTTATTATGTAGATGAGAATGGAGATTTTAAAGCTTGGGACAGTTCTTTGTCTGAACATAAAATAGATCGATTTGTGCAACTTCATTTGACAGATGAGGAAGCACTAGATGTTTACAAGTCAGAAGAAGCGAGTAAAAGAGGGAAATATAAGGGACTGTTCAAAAAAACTGTCTTTTATGAAAGTCCCTTATCGGATAAGGATATTGGTCGCATTAAGGGCATGGTTGATTTGAGAGAGACCTATCAATCCTTAATTGAAATTCAACGTCATCAAGATTATAGTCGGACAGATTTTCAGGTATTACTTAGTAAACTCAATCGTGACTATGACCGCTTTGTAAGTCAATTTGGATACTTGAATGCCTCCGTTAATCGGAACTTATTTGATAGTGACGATAAGTATTCTTTACTAGCAAGTTTAGAAGATGAATACATTGATTCTAAAGATCAGAAAGTAAAATATAAAAAATCTTTAGCCTTTGAGAAAGCATTGGTTAGGCCAGAGAGAGTGATTGCAAGAGTTTCAACTGCTCTAGATGCCTTAAACTCTAGTTTATCGGATGGTAGAGGGGTTGATTTAGACTATATGGTATCAATTTATCCCGAACATAGCCAAGCTGCTATTTTAGATGAGTTAGGTGACCAGATTTTAATAGATCCCGAAAGATATTTAAGAGGAGAAAGAAAATATCTTTCTAAGAACCAGTTTTTGTCAGGAGATATTCTCAACAAGATAGAAGTAGTTCAACTATTAGTGGAGGAAAACAACCAAGAATATGATTGGAACCACGCTTTAGATTTGTTAGAATCTGTTCGCCCTCCGCGGATTCATCTGGCAGATATTGAGTTCAAAATAGGGTCACGTTGGATCCCTCAATCCGTTTATGGTAAATTTGCCTTTGAATGTTTTACCAATCGTGAATTTGAATTGTCTTCGCCTGATGTAGAACAAGTCATTGAAGTGAATCCTGTTGATGGGCAGGTTCATTTAAGGACATCATTTGCTTATCGCTATCCAAGTGCCAAAGATAGTAGTCTTGGAGTCAGTGGGTCACGTTATGATACAGGAAGAAAGATTTTTGAGAATTTACTAAATTCAAACCAACCGACGATTACTATGACTGTTACGGAAGGAGAAAAGAAAAAGACCATCACAGATTTGGAAAAAACATCTGTTCTAAGAGCAAAAGAGCAGTATTTACAAGAGCTCTTTCAAGAATTTGTCTCACGGTATCCAGAAGTCCAACAAGTCATCGAAGAAAGTTATAATCGTCTTTATAATCGAACGGTTAGTCGAGAGTATGATGGTAGCCATCTAGTCATTGATGGCTTGGCACAAAACATCAGTCTTCGTCCTCATCAAGAGAATGCCATTCAAAGAATCGTAGAAGAAAAAAGAGCTTTATTAGCTCATGAGGTAGGTTCAGGAAAGACCTTGACCATGCTTGGTGCTGGGTTTAAATTAAAGGAGCTGGGGATGGTTCATAAGCCCTTGTATGTGGTGCCCTCTAGTTTGTCTGCTCAGTTTGGCCAAGAAATCATGAAATTTTTCCCCACTAAAAAAGTCTTTGTGACCACTAAGAAAGATTTTGTTAAGGCGAGAAGAAAACAATTTGTGTCACGTATTATTACAGGAGATTACGATGCCATTGTCATTGGGGATTCTCAATTTGAAAAAATCCCTGTCAGTAAGGAAAGACAGATGAATTATATAGAGGATAAACTCAATGAACTACGAGAGATTAAAACACATTCTGAAAATAAGTATACTGTTAAAGAAGCAGAGCAATCAATAAGTGGTCTAGAGAAACAATTGGAAGAACTCCAACGCTTTAATCGTGATAGTTTTATTGATTTTGAGAACTTAGGAATTGATTTTCTCTTTGTGGATGAAGCACATCACTTTAAAAATATTCGTCCAATTACTGGACTTGGGAATGTAGCAGGAATTACCAATACAACTTCTAAGAAGAACGTGGATATGGAAATGAAGGTTCGACAGATTCAGGAAGAACATGATTTTAAAAATATTGTCTTTGCGACAGGAACACCTGTTTCCAATTCTATTAGTGAGTTGTACACTATGATGAACTACATTCAACCGGATATCTTAAAACGCTATCAAGTTGATTATTTTGACTCTTGGGTAGGTGCTTTTGGAGAAATTCAAAACTCTATGGAATTAGCTCCTACAGGGGATAAGTACCAACCTAAGAAACGATTTAAAAAGTTTGTCAATCTACCTGAGTTGATGAAAATTTATAAAGAAACAGCCGACATTCAAACACAAGATATGTTGGATTTACCTGTTCCAGAAGCCCATATTATTCCTATTGAGAGTGAATTAACTGAAAACCAGAAACTCTATCTAGAAGAATTGGTTATGCGTTCAGATGCGGTTAAATGTGGAACAGTTGATCCGAGCCAGGATAACATGTTAAAAATTACGGGTGAGGCACGAAAACTAGCAATTGATATGCGTTTATTGGACTCTAGCTATAGTCTAGCAGACAATCATAAACTACTTCAGGTAGTGGATAATGTTGAAAGAATTTATCGTGAGGGAATGGAAAATAAGGCTACTCAGATGATTTTTTCAGATATTGGAACACCTAAGAAAAAGGACAATGGCTTTGATGTTTATTCTGAGGTTAAGGCTTTATTAGTTGATAGAGGAATCCCTAGTAAGGAAATTGCCTTTGTACATGATGCCAATAGTGATGAAAAGAAGAATAGTTTGTCTCGAAAGGTCAATGCAGGAGAGGTGCGGATTCTCCTTGCCTCAACTGAAAAAGGAGGAACAGGTTTAAATGTTCAGAGCAAGATGAAAGCAGTTCACCACCTGGATGTACCGTGGAGACCAAGTGACATTCAGCAACGCAATGGACGTATTATCCGACAGGGAAATGAAAACAAGGAAGTGGATATTTACCACTATATTACCAAAGGTTCGTTTGATAATTATCTATGGGCAACTCAGGAGAACAAACTCCGTTATATTAAGCAAATTATGACTTCTAAGGAGCCAATTCGTGCTGCAGAAGATATTGATGAACAGACTATGACAGCTTCTGATTTTAAGGCACTAGCAACAGGTAATCCTTATCTCAAACATAAGATGGAATTGGAGAATGATCTAACCCTATTAGAAAACCAAAGACGCGCCTTTCAACGCAGCAAGGATCACTATCGTCATACAATCTCTTACTGTGAAGAAAATATGCCCATTCTTGAAAAACGATTAAGTAAGTATGAATGCGACATTCAACAGTCTGAAATGTCGAAAGACCAGGCATTTTCTATGACAGTAGGTAAGCGGGCTTTTGAGCAACGAGCTGAAGCAGGTGAATCCCTACACCGTCTTATCCGTCATAATCAAGCTGACAGCAAAGAATTTCGTACCCTAGCCAGTTATCGAGGATTTGACATTAAAATGCTTAGTCTTCCAATAAATCAACCTCTTCCTGAAACCTTCTCTGTTAAGATTGTAGGAGAAAATCAGTATTCTGTCAGTTTAGATTTGTATTCTCCTTTGGGGACAATTCAAAGGCTTCAGCATACGATTGATCACATTAAAGAGGACCAAGTGAAAACACAGAACTTATTGGATGAATTAAAGGATAAATTGACTACTGCTAAGGTAGAAATTGAGAAAAATTTTCCAAAGGAAGAGGACTATCAAACAAAAAAGGCCGAATACGATGTACTCGCGCCATTGATTGAAACAGAAACGGATTTAGATATTATAGATCAAGCCTTAAGACAATTCCATGAAAAAGGAAACGAAAAGCAGGAACAACTTTCTTTTGAATTGGATTAAAAAATAGATACAAATAGCGGACAAGAAAAGAAAAGCGCGGTAGAATAAAGATAGAAAGAAACGAGGTAATAATTATGATGGAAGATACCTATTATCAATTAGAAGAGGCCTTGGTACAGGGATTTCAAACGCCTGAAGAATACCAAGCCTACAAGGAACTAAAGGAACATTATGAGGAAGTGACGGGGGATTACAGTTTTTCTAAACGAGAACTCACTAGTCAATTGGAAATCGCTCTTCAAAATCATCGAGGTTTGGACTTTGAAGAACATGAAAAAGAGGAGTATTTGGACTTAGTTCAAAAATTAGAAGAGTTTGATTCCTCTCTTGCCACCCATTATTGTCAATTGATTGACTAGAAAGGAGAAAGTCATGAATGATTTACTCCTTATCCCAGTAATTTTTTTTGCAGTAGGAGGAATTCTCATTCTTTTATGGAGACTCTTTCTTATTGCCAGTGGACTTTTCCTTATTGGTTTTATCAGTTTTCTTATTTTCGTGGAGGTCTATGGAATTTATTTGTTCTTTACTGAACCTAGTTTATATTTTGATGATATCAGACAACATGGTTTAGCTAGTTTTACGTCTGTGTACCTTCTCATCAATCTGATGTTGGTTCTAGGATTCAGTTGGCGCTTCATTAACTCCATAAATAAGAAAAAAATGTGAACTTTCTAGATAGTCAAAAGACTTTATCTGAATCTAAATTCGGATAAGGTTTTTTATTTGCCTTGATTCTTTCATATACATCATAGCTAAATTGGAGTAATAATTTATGAAAATCATTATCCTCGCTATTATTACTTGTATTTATGGCTTGTTTATGGCGTTCAATATGAGAAAGAGCTCTTCTCAAATTTTCTTCTTTTAATTTGTTCATATTTATATTATAAACTGAAGACAGCTAATTTTGATATTTTTCTCTGAACTGTACGATTTTGCGCCTAAAATGTAGGAATTACCTTTTGTTGTGATGTGATAAAACTTACAAGTTCTTTTTGTTATTCTTGACCTAGTTTTTATAGAAAGAAGGTCTAAGATGTTAAATAAAGTCAAAACTAAAGCCTTAATTAGTGTTGGAGCAGTGGCTGCAACTAGCTTTATTCTCATGATGGGATATACTGCTGGTCAACATTCTACTGCTAAACAAAGTCGCAAAGAAATCGAATTGGCTGCAGCTAAACTTGTAGAGGACAAACAAGCAGAAGATAAAGCCAGCATTTTGTCATCGGATACTGTAAAAGAATTTTTGACTCAGTACTATACGAAAGAAAAGCTCGGTGAAAATAATACACGTATTCAACCTTATATGACTGAATCGGCTTATTCTCAAGAATTGTCAAGTCAAAATGATGCCATGAACCAAGTGTATAAGGATTATATTTTGGATTATCATTTTGAAAAAGCTGATATCTTTGTCAATCAGACTACGAATCAAGCTATTGCCATGGTCTCTTATAATGTAACCTATGTATCTGATTTAAAGAATGCCAACCAATCAAAGACTAATCAGACAGAAACAAGAACAGTTAAGTTATCCTATTCTAAACTACCTGGTAAGTTATTGGTCAACCAAGTACAGGTTTGGAAATCTGGATTAGATGATTTGGATAAGGCCACTCCCAAAACTTTGGAAGAATCCTCATCTGTTCCATCACTGCCAAATACTACAACAAAATGATGATATTGCATGGAAATAGAAGAATGTAAGCAAATTTCAATTCTTGATGTAGCCAATCGTTTAGGTATCTCCTTTAAACAAGTTTCGAGCAGTGTCTATGAACATCCTGAACACGATTCATTTCGGATTTTTTCAACTACCAATACTTTTAAATGGTTTTCAAGAGATATTCAAGGTGATGTCATTGATTTTGTTCGACTTGTTAAGGGAATTTCTTTTAAAGAAGCTCTAGCTTTTCTTTCTGAAGAACCTTTTCAAAAAGAAGCTGTTCAAGAAAAAAGAGAGAGACCATTTTATTATCCTTTAAAGAGAGTAGAAGATTCTAACTGTAGTCTGGCCAGATATTATTTAACAGAATGTAGAGGAATCTCAGAAGAAATCATACAAAAGATGATTCAACAAGGTTTGATGGCACAAGCCAGTTGGAAAACAAATGAAACTGTTGAACCTATTATTGTTTTTAAAAGCTTTGATCATCGTCACAAACTGCAGGCAGCAAGCTTACAAGGGATTTATAAGAATCCCGCTCTTTCTAGAGAGAGGTTAAAAACGATTCTAAAAGGAAGCCATGGACATATTGGAATATCCTTTGACATTGGTAAACCAAATAGACTGGTCTTTTGTGAATCGTTTATCGACTTGATGAGCTATTACGAACTTCATCAACAAAGTCTAACTGATGTTCGTTTGGTATCTATGGAGGGATTAAAAAGGTCTGTTGTTGCTTATCAAACTTTACGACTGATAGCTGAAGAAAATCAGAAGTTGGAATTTTTAGATACAGTAATACCTTCAAAGTTATTGCCTTTGATCAATACAATTCGTGATACCACCAGCTATTTTGATAATCATCCTGATTTATTGACACTGGCAGTAGATTGTGATGATGCAGGTAAAGATTTTTCTGATAAGTTATCTAGATCAGGATTTCCTGTTTTACTGGATTTACCTGATAATGAATATGGGAAAGAAAAAAGAGACTGGAACGATATTCTTCGAGAAAAGAAATCAGATTTACAATTGATGATCGAGAATGCAAAAGATTCATTGAGGAATCAACCAGTAAGACAAACCTCTCAATGTTTAGAATTGTGATAACAAAATCAAGATGTTTTAGCTAATATTAGAATGAAGGAGGATCGTATATGACCATTATTGAACGCTTAGAAGAAAAGGTCACTAGGCAAGAAAGTAAGGTAGCAAGAGAGACAGAAAAACTCGCTGCTTACAAAGAGCAACTAGAGACAGCGATGTTTGCGACGTTCAAAAGGCGTCAAAGCATTAGTCACATGAGTTTTGAAGAAGCTCTTGATCATGCTTTTGGTAAAGAAAGACAATTCGATGATTCTGAATTTAGAAAGGAGGAAATGAGTGAATGACAAAAGATTGGAATTTTAATCAACCATTAGAAAGTAAATCAGAAAATCAAGAAGATCCAGATAAAATTGCGGCCTTATTTGGAAATCATCAAGGAGGTAATGATGTAAATTATGAAGCAGCTTTTCAAAAGCGTAAACAAGCACCTGTGACGGAATCAAATCCTAGTTCTAAACCCAAAGTTACAGAGGTTAGAACAGGAAAAGAGACAGATATCACTACAAGTTATCAGCAACATCTTAAAAGACTTATTGCAGATAACAATAGCGATATTCAAAGTAGTCAAAAGAAAATTGAAGATCTACATACGTTGATTGACACAAAGAATAAAGAAAATAAGAAATTGCAGTCCATTTATGATGCGATTTCGGAATTACACTAAGCAGTCCTGATAGGCTGCTTTTTTTGAGAGGTTATAGATGTTTACAAAACTTTTTAAGAAAAACCAAGACAATAGTGATGTATTTAAGAAGCTAATTCATAGACTATCTGATATGTCTATCCAAGATCTTAAAAAAATAGATCGACTGTTAGATATCATTTTCACTCCAGATCAAGAATCAGAACAACTAAAAACAGAATCAACTTACAGAGAAGAAACTTTGGACGACACATTAAAGGAAGCTAAGAATCAACTTCATAAGGAACAATTGGAGAAGAATTTAGAGAGATTTAGGAAAAATAATCAATAACGCACCAAAATTGGTGCGTTATGCTTTTTTATGCTATAATTGAATTATAAAAATAAAGGAGAGAGCCATGATCGGAAAGAACATAAAATCCTTACGTAAAACACATGACTTAACACAACCCGAATTTGCACGAATTATAGGAATTTCTCGAAATAGCTTGAGTCGTTATGAAAATGGAACTAGTTCAGTCTCTACGGAACTAATAGACATCATCTGCCAGAAGTTTAATGTATCTTATGTCGATATTGTAGGAGAAGATAAAATGCTCAATCCTGTTGAAGATTATGAATTGACTTTAAAAATTGAAATTGTGAAAGAAAGAGGTGCTCATCTATTATCTCGACTCTATCGTTATCAAGATAGTCAGGGAATTAGCATTGATGATGAATCTAATCCTTGGATTTTAATGAGTGACGATCTATCTGACTTGATTCATACGAATATCTATTTAGTAGAAACTTTTGATGAAATAGAGAGATATAGTGGCTATTTGGATGGAATTGAACGTATGTTAGAGATATCTGAAAAACGGATGGCAGCCTAATGGAAATCCAAGATTATACCGATAGTGAATTCAAACATGCTTTAGAGCGAAACCTTCGCTCACTGACAAGAGGAAAAAAGTCCAGTAAGCAACCTATAGCGATTTTGCTTGGAGGGCAAAGTGGTGCCGGTAAGACTACAATTCATCGTATTAAACAGAAAGAATTTCAAGGAAATATTGTTATCATAGATGGTGATAGTTTTCGTTCTCAGCATCCACACTATTTAGAACTGCAGCGAGAATATGGCAAAGATAGCGTTGAATACACCAAAGATTTTGCGGGAAAAATGGTAGAGTTTTTAGTAAGAGAATTGAGTCATTTGGAATACAATCTTTTGATAGAGGGAACTTTACGAACAGTTGACGTTCCAAAGAAAACAGCACAACTATTGAAAAATAGGGGATATGAAGTACAATTATCCTTGATTGCGACCAAGCCTAAGCTGTCCTATCTGAGCACTCTTATCCGATACGAAGAACTGTACGCTATCAATCCAAATCAAGCACGCGCAACTCCAAAAGAACATCATGATTTCATTGTAAATCATCTAGTTGATAATACACGACAATTGGAAGAACTAGCTATCTTTGAAAGAATTCAAATTTATCAAAGAGATAGAAGTTGTGTATATAATTCAGGAGAAGATAAAACTTCAGCAGCAACAACGCTTCATGACTTACTATTTGGAGAATGGAACACGGTTGAAAAAGAGATGTTTAAATCTGGGAAAGAAAGGTTGAAAGTTTTAACGAATCGAAATGGTTGTTAAAGTTAGAATTTTAAAATAAAGTCTACTGATAACTCTTGTTAGTTGTATGAGGTGGGCGAAAAGTCTTAAGAATAAAAAAACGCATAGTATCAGGTGTTAAAAAAACTTGATATTATGCGTTTTCTTGTGGGAAGATTTACTCCATTTTCTCCTGAAATTGAGTTTTTCTCCATCTCTTTTTATTATATTTAAGGTATATTTAAAAGATATATTATAGAAAAACAATTATGGAGTTCTTAATACGGAATATAGTAAAAATGCTGATTCAAAGTGAAGTTTTATATGTTTTTTGCTTTTGTTGAGTATAAAATCTATTAACTAAAATCGAACTACAAAATTAATTTAAGATGAAGTGAACTGTAGACTTTGGAAATGTCTCTTACTCGATTTCAGAATGAATTACTGATATGGGATTAAAAGAACTAAGTATTTCTTTTTGTTTTGAATGAGATACGTGAGTATAGATTTGTGTGATTGATATAGAACTGTGTCCAAGAATTTGTTGAATATATCGAATATCTACATCACTATCTAGAAGCATTGTCGCAAAGCTATGTCTAAACATATGCGGTGTAATAGTTCTAGAAAAGTTATTTTGTTCAACGATTCTCTTTATAACTAAACGTACACTTTGCTCTGACAATGGTTTAAGTGAATGTTTCCCTGGAAACAAGAAATCATTTGATTCATTTTTTGTTTTATTTATATATGTTTCTAATAAATTCAATGTTTTTTGATCTCCTAAAAATAGGATACGTTCTTTCTTACCCTTTCCTATAATATGGAGTGTCTTATTGGAAAGATTAATGTCTTTGAGATGAATGTGGCAAAGTTCAGAAATTCTGATGCCTGTTGAAAGTAAAAGTGAAATAATTAGTAGATTTCTTTCAGCGTGTTGTTTTTGATAGTCAGTTTTAGATACAATTACTTTCTGTTCTAAATATATAAAAATGCTTTTCAGAATGTCATACGGAATCGTTTTAGGCAATACTTTTTCAGTTCTAAATTGAAAGCGCAATTGATTGAAGGGATTCTCTTCAATTATGTTTTGGTATTTTAGATAGTTATAAAACACTTTCATACAAGCAATTTTTCTTCTTAATGTATTCGTTTTTATGTTAGATTGTGTCAACTGTTCTATATAGGATTCGATATTATCATAGTCTGAGTTATAAAATTGCATAAGATCATTCTTATAAGCGCGAATCGTGTGCGAACTCAAACGCTTATGAGTTTTGCAATAATCTAAGTAAGTAGAAATAAGTTTATAATCCATAAAAATCTCCTTTATCAATAATCATGCTATTATAAACCTATTTGAGTGCTTTGTATAGTGATAATAAATTGTTATCGATAGGAGAAGTCAGTGTATAAAATTAATAAATTTGAAGGTGAAATCTATCAGAAGTTAAATAAAATTCTTGATTCATATAACCAAGAACAGAATAGCGTAATAAATCTTGCTGCATGTATTAGCTATCCATTCACCGAAGTATTAGAGATTCAAAGTTTCCCTCTCGCTACTCTGCCAACAGAGGGAGCTGTTGAAAAACGCTTTTTTCCTCATTGTACTTCATTGGATAATATTGAAATATATTCAGAAGAATTGTGTCTTCAACTTTTTGATTTAAATCCTGGTGATTATAGAGTTAATGTGCAACCACATTCAGGAACTCAGGCTAACCAAATAGTCTATAATTGTGTTTTAGAAAGTGACGATTATATTTTATCGTTATCTCCAAAAGACGGAGGACATATTTCACACACTTATACAGGCAAAGGTACTGTAAAATATTATCACTTAGATCATGATTTAAATATTGATTATATCGAATTAAAGGAATTATTAGATAAATATAAACCTAAATTGATTATTATTGGTGCTTCATCGTATGGAAATGAATTTAATTATCAACAAATTTATGAAATTATAAAAGAGGTTAGCCCCAATACCCTTATTTTAGCGGATATTTGCCATAGTGTTTTATATATTATGGCAAACCTACATAAGTCGATTTTTCCATATGTCGATTTCGTTACTTTTACAATGGATAAATGTTTACGTGGGCCTCAAGGAGGAGTACTAATGTATCGTTCTATATTTGAAGAAAAAATAACTAATTCAATTTTTCCTAGAACACAGGGAGGTCCTACACAAAATGCATTATTTGCGAAATGTATCTGTTTAATCAAATTATTGTCAATAGATATTCAAGATTATGCACAACAGGTTATAAAAAATACTTTATTGTTTATAAAACAATTAAGTAAAGAAGGGGTTGATGTTGTTTATAAAAACTCAAAGACTCATATAATTTTAGTTAATCTACTGAATCTAAACTTGAGTGGTAAGGATGCAGAGAATCTACTTTTTCAACATAAAATATTAGTTAACCGAAATCAAATTCCAAATGATACACACGGACCAATGACGACTTCAGGAATAAGATTAGGAACAATCGGAATTACAAATTTATCCTATACTGATGATGATATTAAAAAATTAGCTAAACTAGTAGCTAATTTATTAAAATATAAACAATATGATTATTCCATATATTTAGATCTCATTCGCA
Organism: Streptococcus sp. DBCMS; assembly: GCA_000831085.1. Taxonomy (GTDB): domain Bacteria; phylum Bacillota; class Bacilli; order Lactobacillales; family Streptococcaceae; genus Streptococcus. The sequence goes on along the minus strand of JXRG01000025.1, from coordinate 15,398 downwards.
AGTACCATGAACAAATTAATATCTCCAATTAGGAGAAAGACCTATACAGAAATTATATTTTTTGTAAGAATCAACAGATAGTATTTAGTGAGTCCGTCTTGATAATCATCAATATAAGTTTTTTCATCAAACAAAAGGGATATCTTCAAATTGTTGTAAATTGTATACTATTTGAAATTTATACCAAGGATCGTCTATGAGTGGAATTTCTTCCTCAAAGTTTCTTAGTGAATTTTGAAATTCTGTAAAAGAGATTCTTTCAGAAATCAATTCAATAATTAATTTGTTTAACTTGAGCATCCTAATATCTAAGGTCAAAGCTTTAGGACATTCTTGAAGTGATTTATTGATAAACTTCAGAGATTGTTGATAATTTTTATTCATCAAAAAATAATTGATTTATTACAATATGGTTCAAAAATTTCATTTGAATCATATTTTTTTAGTATTTTTATGGCCTTATTTAGATTCTCTAAAGCTATATCATATTCTCCGTCCCAGATATTAACAACACCTAAATTGTTATATATGTTGCAACAGGTATTTGATATTCATTACGTTGAAAATAGTCCAATGCTAGTTTGAGATTTTCGGTAGCTTCTTTAGTTGGGAAATAATGAGCAGAATTTCGTAAAATAATATAATAGAAGTCGTCTTTTTCTACAGAATTCATGCTTTCATTAAGGAGTTTAATTGCCTCTCGATCTTTACCTAAATGACCATAAGCATTTAGCTTGTAGAGTAATGTTCCAGAGCAATTTTCTAACTTTTCCAGTGATTTTAGCGCCTCCTCAAATTCATATTTTTGAATTTGAAATCTAGGATAGTATAGCTGTAAATCTTTTGAATAATTATCTTTTTGAAGACTGTTTAAAATAGCTAAACCTCCATTAAAATCAGAAATCCACTGGTACGAGTTCAACATATAATGTAAGTATTTTTCGGGTAATAATTCTATTAAATGAAGTATCTTCTTACTCAAAGATACAATGTAAAAATATGAATTTTTCCTGTATTCGATTTCAAGTAACTGTTTGATATATTCTACATTTTGCCGCAACTCTTCAATATTACATATATTTATTAAGCAGTGTAATTAAATAAGCTAACTCGCCACCAACTCCTATAGATAGGATAGTTTGCTCTAAATATATTTTTAGATTGTTGGTTACTAATTGAAGATCAGAAGCATTTGTGTGATTTAAAATACCATTTACAATTGATTCGTGTGAAATTTTGATTTTATCATTTGTATCTCCATTAATATAGACAAAACCTGCATCAATAAGGGATTTTAGAGAATCAGCTACTTCAGTATTTTCGTCTAATATAGATTTAATGTAGTTAAAAACTATATCTTTTCTCATACCAGCAGGAAAAATTGATGATATGATAAGTATATTTTTTTGAATATCTGGAAGTTTGTCATATATATCAGAAATATTAAATAATTCTGAATTTGGATTATCAATAAGTCTGTTAATAATTAATTCAATATCTTTATAATTACCTTGTGTTATCTGCCAGATTTGATTCAATTTGACTTATCAAGTAAAGCAATTTTATTTCTTATTAGTAATTTACACTCATCCTCAGTAAGATACGATAAATTTAATACAGTAGGAGTATAATTGTCCAATGTATCTAGTTTATCAATCGATTTTAACTTATCATTTGTTCGGTTTATAATTGTTAAAGAGATTCCGCTTTGAAGTGTATTAAAGTCATCTTCAAATTTTATTTTTATATCTTCAGATAAAAATTGATAATTATCAATAATAATATTAAGACGGATTTTTTTTGAAACATGACTGAAATATCTTAAATATAAATCATTTTCAAATATTCCCTCCTTTATTTCAGTAATAACTTCTTCCCAAGGATAATCAATTACTTTTTTGTAAGTTGTATCGAACGCAATAAACGATCTGATTAACCTAAGACTATGTTTCAGAGTTAGATTTGTTAGTTTTTGTTTTCTTAAATAATTTGAAAACGAATATTTTTGAGGTATTGATAAGCATAGATTTCTTCTGAATTGTGTTGGGACATAGGCTCCTTTTAGTAGATTTTCAAAAAATTTATTACTTTCAAACCCATCATTTATAACATCAATGTAGAGAATAAAGGCTTCTTTATCATAGCTGTAAACTTGTTGACAAACCTCTTTGATTAGCTCGGTTTTACCACTACCACTTAAACCATTAATAATATATAAACTATTTTTATCATTACTAGAAAATTTAAAATGCTGTTTTAATTCTTCTATTTCAGTATCGCGACCGTAATACATAAAACATCTCCTACCGATAACAATTTATTATCACCAGTATACCATAAATTCATCTTTAGTAGCTTGATTTGTATAATGATTTTTTTAGTTAAAATTAGATGATATTGGCCAACTATAAATTAAAACACTGTTTTGAAATTATATCGAATACTTTTGAGTCAATTACAAACTTACAACAACTAGAGAATTGTGTAGTTTGAAGGAAATAAGTACAAGTTTATTAGATAAAGTAGCATTTTATAGGATTATCACGAAAAATTCTAATTTTAGAATTATACTTTCTATTAATTTAGAACATGTTTTTTTATTTTTAAATGTTATAATAGTGTTATCAAGTAAAAGGAGCATACTATAATTGGTAACAATATAAAATTCTACTAAAGACACATGGCCTGACAAAAACAGATTTGCTCGAATTGTATAAATTTTACGCAATAGCCCTTAGCTGTTATAAAAACGGAACAAGTACCATTTCAACAGAATTTATAGAAAATGTGTCTATGCTTCAAAAATAGATCAAGGTTAAGCTTCTGTCACTCTTCAATGATGCCTTTTTTGGGTAATAGAGTAAGATTGAGGAAGATATGTTGAAGGTGGAAAATAGCACTTAAAATTAAAACAGTTGAATTTAGGAAACGAGGACAAGTAATGAAGTTAACAAAAATGGTTATTAATAATTTTAGATCTTTTGGGGAGTGTCAAGCAATTAACTTTAATAATCAAACTGTACTGATAGGGAATAATAGTTCAGGAAAGACAACTGTATTACAGGCATTGAGTAAGTTGTTTTCAGATAAACAAAGTGATAGAATCATTCGAAAAAGTGATTTTCATTTACTAAAAGGGTTAAAACCTGGTGAAAACACAAGAAATCTTTTTATAGAAACTATTTTTGAGTTTGATGAACTTGCTGGAACTGTCTATAGACCAGCCATTCCAATATTTTTCGAGCACTTTACAGTTTCTCAAGATGGTGCAAAACCTTTTTTACGAATCAGATTAGAATCTTCCTGGGAAGATGATGGAACAGTTGAAGGAAGTATTGATACTCAAATTTATTATATTTCATCTGATGAAGATACTATTAGAGATGAAGACAAACATCGTGCTCCTAGAAAGGATTTGGATAAAATTAGGGTACTTTATGTACCAGCTTCAAGAACACCTGAGAAGGAGTTGGGTAATGCTTCAGGTAGTATGTTAAGTAGGCTGGTAAATAGTATAAATTGGACTAAAGATGAGATAAATGAAATTAAAGATAAAATTGATGAGTTGAATAACACCTTTTTATCTGAAAATGGAGCATTAATTCAGATTAACAATGAGATTCAGAAATCATGGGAATTATATCATGAAGATAACCGTTTTTCTCAAGCAGAGTTAATTATTAATTCTTCTGAGATGGCGGCAGCACTTAGACAGATTGCCTTAAAATTTTCACCAACAACCACTGAAGAAGCATTTACAGTTTCAGATCTAGGAGATGGACTGAGATCTATTTTTTATTTTTCACTTGTTGATTCGATACTTGATATTGAGTTAGAAATTACCAAAGACCGTGAAGAGAATCCTGATAATCCAAGATTTAAGTTGGTACCTCCAATACTAACTATCTTAGCAATAGAGGAACCAGAAAATCATATTGCTCCACATCACATTGGAAAACTAGTAAAAAGGTTTAAGCAATTAAGTAATAATGATAACTCTCAAGTAATTTTAACGTCACATTCCCCAGCTATTGTAAAAAGAATTGAACCAGAAGAATTGAGGTATTTAAGAATTGAAAGTAATGGCAGAGTTCTTCAAACCATTGTTTCTGATATAAAACTACCTCAAGATACTGATGAATCTTATAAATATATTAAAGGAGCAATTCAAGCATATCCTGAACTATATTTTGCCAAGTTAGTAGTTCTAGGTGAAGGTGATAGTGAGGAACTGCTATTACCTAAAGTTTTTTGATTTACTTGGGAATGAGATAGATAGCTCTCAGATTTCAATTGTGCCTTTAGGAGGAAGACATGTTAACTATTTTTGGAAATTATTAAATTCTCTAAAAATACCTCATATTACTTTACTAGACTTTGATAATGAAAGATACGGAGGTGGTTGGGGGAGAGTACAATATGTTATCCAACAGTTACTAAAAATAGGTATTGCGCGTAATGATTTAGTGAGAATGAAAGATGGTAGAATATTGGACGATCAAGACATTGCTAGAATTAGTTCTAATCAGATATCTGATATCCTCTCTCAACCATTGTTATCCTGGATAAATCATTTAGAAAAATTCAATGTTTTCTTTTCTGCACCCCTTGATATTGATTTCTTAATGTTACAGTATTATAAGGATTATTATCTGGAAACTTTATCTACCAATGAGGGGCCTGTTGTTTCTTATACTGACGAAAATAGTGACAATAAAAAAAATAAAAATAACTAAAATGGACAGAACAAATGATTATCAATTAATTGGTTTTAAAAATCGCATCAGTGAAGCTATACAAGCGACTTTAAAAGATAAGAGTGGCCCTGGTGATAGCTTCACTGAAGAAGAAAAGGAACTCATGATTTGGTATCAATATTTCTTTTTAGGTAGAGGCAAACCGACGACTCATATGCAATTTTTATTATCTATCGTGATGAAGAATTAATCGAAAGCCTACCTTCTGTATTTGAGAAAATAGTTAAACGAGCTAAAGAATTACTTGGAGATATTGAATATGGTGAAGAGTGATGATTGGCTTCCTAAAGGAGATATTATTTTAGAGAATGCAGCTTTAGAAGCTGTTAAGAATGTAAACAATTGTTTAGTTATTGCTGGACCAGGTGCGGGGAAAACTGAATTACTAGCTCAAAAGTTAGACTATCTTTTTTCTACAAATGAATGTATTTTTCCCAAAAAAATTTTAGCTTTAAGTTTTAAAACAGATGCTGCAGCAAATATGAAAAATAGAGTTAAAAAACGTTAAGGTGATGAGTATGCTTCGCGATTTACATCTTTAACCTATTCAGCATTTGAGAAGATGATTTTAGATCAATATATAAATGCTCTCCCAGAAGAAATAAGACCAGATAGAGACTATCTGGTTGATGATTGGGATGTTATAAAAGCAACACTTATTAAAAATGGTATTAATGTTAATGGGAGGAGAATGTCAGATATAAGAAAGTCTGTCGAAAACAACGTACTTAATGATGAGGCTAATTTAAAGTTTAAAAAGGACTTATTAAAAGGGACACGGAATAATAAGGCTGTGCTCCTTTATAAACAAATAACTAAGCTAGCTACGTATATAATATATACAAATAAATATATTCGGAAAGCACTTCAAATGACATATGAATTTGTCTTTTTAGATGAATTTCAGGATACTACGTATGACCAGTATAATTTATTAAAAACATGTTTTTTAGGTTCGACGTGTAAATTGACTGCAGTTGGAGATAATAAACAAGCAATTATGAGATGGGCAGGTGCAAATCCTGATATTTTTCAAGATTATAAGCTAGACTTCAAAGCAAATGAATATCAATTATTGATGAATCACCGCTCTGTACCTAAACTTATAGAATTTCAAAAAGAGGTTCATCAGATATTAAATAGTAATCACAGTTCTATTCAGTCAAATTATTATCCAGAATTTCAAGAGGGTGAAATAACATTATTTGAATTTGAAAATGAAAGTTTAGAATCTAAGTTAATTGCAAATGATATAGAATCAAAAATTCAAGGAGGTATACGACCATCAGAAATTTGTATCCTAGCAAAACAGAAGGTTGATGATTATAGTTCAAAATTGATAATTACATTAAGCAGTAAAGGGATTAAAGCAAGAATTGAAAATGAATATCAAGAACTTTTAAAAGACCCTACATGTAACTTATTATTAGATTTAATATCATGCAGTCAAGGAAAACGAGATCCTTTAATTTGGGAAAATATTAGTAATTTTTATGGAAATATCAATGGAATAGATGAACTTACTGATGAATTAATTTTAGCAAAATCCTATAAGGAGATTGACAATATAGTTAGTGATATTACTTACCTAATTTCAAATGTTATTCCCAATGAAGAAAGTATGCTAAAATTAATTGATTGTATTATTGAAAAATAGATGAAAAAAGAATTATTTCAAATTTTTCAACATACAATAGAAAAAGTGACCTAGATATCATTGTCAAGAACTTTTCAAAGTTATTATACAAAGAATATTCTCAAACACAAGGTGAATGGCTAGATACAGTCTCTAGTTTCAAGGGTGAAAACTCAATTCCAATTATGACTATCCATAAGAGTAAAGGGTTAGAATATGAGGTAGTCTATTTTCTAGGCTTGGAGGATTCTGCATTCTGGAGTTTTAATGATCAACCGGAAGAAGATAAAAGTGCGTTCTTTGTTGCACTTTCAAGAGCAAAAAGTCACTTAATATTCACATACTGTAAATTAAGAAATAATAGTCCGCAAAATAATAGAAATATTAATGAGATATATTCATTGCTGACTCAATCCAATTTAGTTGATGTTATTAATTAATAATGATTAAGGCATAGAAATTAGTTTTTTAGATAAACTAATTTCTATGCCTTGTTTTATCTTTTTTACTAGTTGAAAAAGATTGATTACAGTGGGTTATCAAGATATGTTTTTTGAAAACTTTTCAATAACCTAACTAAGTTTAATTCAGTTAGATTCACTTGATTTTCTTGGATGCTATAATCAGGATTTTTATGTCTAGCTTTTTATAGTAAAAATCGAAATCTTTTTCTGTAACTTCAAGTTGATTCACTATGTCTTTTGATGAGAATTTACTATTTATCAAGTTGTGAGTCTTTTTCAATTCTAATTTTGTGTCATAAATTACTATACTATTTTTAAATCTAGTTAAAGGATATTTTTCGAGACCAGGTATTGAAGAAAATACTTTCAGCAATTGGTACTTTAAAGTATTTTTGTATAAGCAGTGATAATAAATAGTCTCCTGATAATCTATTTTAAAACTTTCTACTTCAGGGGAAGGGACTAGACAATTACCTTGATCTAAATACATAGCCATACACTCGTCAATTGTAAGATGACGATATCGAAGTTGTACTAATTGCCAATCAATATTAGTCTGGTATTGATTTAAACTATAAGACATAGTTTTGAAACGATTTGCATCATCGTCGTTAAGTTTAATATAAAAATCGGGATTAGGATTATAAATAAAAAATCTTCCGTCTTCATTTTCAATGAAGAACCAATTTTTATAGTCTTTTAAAACATGAAAATACTGCTCTTTGATATTTAAGTCGGTATGATTAAACTTTTGAAACAACTCATTTATTAACTCAAAAGGAGCAGAGGAGTCTTTAGGAGTATTTATAGAGCCATTTCTAGCATATATTAATCCTTTTGGTAATGCAGTATCTTTCTTAGGCTTATAATCTTTTGTTAAAAATACAGGAACTTTATCTGTATCATGAATAATTAAGATGTCAATTTCTTTGTTGTCTATAGTTTCAGTTTGTATGCTAATTTTAATTTGATTATTTGTTGATATAAAGAGTTTATGTAGTAAATCTGTTAGATCTTCTTCATTTCTTCTATTATCATCATTGTTTACACCGATTATATCTAAAGTGATATTATCAATTCCAAAGATGATATAACAATCTTCGTGATGTGATGTATTGACAAAATTTAAGATATCACGCACCAATTCAGTTTTTGAATGATGCCATTTTTGTTTAAAATCATGAAACTCATCTTCGGGAGTATTCAATAGTAAATGTATTTTATCTAGACTCAGCATTTTTATTTCTCCAAATATTAGTTTACAGAAATTTTATCATAGAATCAGAGAAAGTCAATCATAACTATATTAGCTGTGATACCTTTTTCAAATCTTCCCTGTTATCCTAATATCATTCATAGAAAATCAATTTTTGATTTTCTATGGGGGTTTGGGGGCGAAGTCACCAAGTTATCTTATCGTTGGCTGTCAAAACTAGAAAGTTTTGATAGGCTGGCGATATGATTTTTGGGATATTGTGGACACAATATCTGAGCTCGCAAAGCCTTACAGAATGCTGAATTTTGATTTTGCAAGTTTCCCGTGATTGACACGGGGTCGGGGATCGTACGACCATGCATGAAAGTGAGGAAATAGTATGTCAGAACAATACAGAGACATTCGCAAAGAAGTTAATTTAACCGCAAATGAACTAGAAATGATTGAGGTGATGATGAAAAAGAAGGGATTTGAACACTTCTCTCCATTTGCTAGAGATAAGTTACTGGTGGAAGAGTTTGAAATGACTGCTGAAAAGTGGTTCACTTTCTGGCAATATCAAAAGCTAGAACAAATCAGTCGTGATGTTTATGAGATTTTAATCTTATCAAGGCAGAACATCAAGTCACCCAAGAACATGTATCCATTCTCTTAACCTGCGTTCAGGAATTGATTCAAGAAATAGGGAACTCTATTCCTCTTAGTCAAGACTTCCGTAAAAAATACATGAGGTAGGCACATGGAAAATCGTTACCGAACCAATCTAAAGAAAGTTTTCCTGTCTGATAGCGAATTGGGTCAGTTGAAACATTGTATCGACCAAAGTAGCTGCCAATCTTTTTCTGAATATGCGAGACGAACCCTACTTGACCCTGGAATGAATTTCATCACCATTGATACAAATGGCTACCAAGACTTAGTGTTTGAGTTGAAGAGGATTGGCAATAACATCAATCAGATTGCTCGAAGTGTGAACCAATCTCAGTTGATTTCTAGCGAAGAATTGCAAGAGTTGAAAAAGGGAATCGCTGAATTGATAAAAGAAGTTGAGAAAGAATTTACAATACAAGCTCAAAAGCTGAGGGAGTTCTATGGTCATCACTAAGCATTTTGCCATTCATGGGAAGAGTTATCGCAGAAAGCTCATCAAGTATATTCTCAATCCTGATAAAACAAAAAATCTTACCTTAGTGTCGGATTATGATATGAGGAATTTTCTGGACTTTCCTAGCTATGAGGAAATGGTGCAGATGTATCATGAAAATTTTATCAACAATGACACGCTTTACGATTTTCGATACGATAGGCTGGAGGAGAAACAACGACAAATCCATGCTCACCATATTATTCAGTCCTTTTCGCCAGAGGACAATCTCACTCCTGAACAAATCAATCAGATTGGTTATGAGACCATGAAAGAATTGACTGGTGGAAAGTTTCGCTTTATCGTTGCGACCCACGTTGATAAAGACCATCTGCATAATCATATTATCATCAATTCAGTAGATAGCAATTCAGACAAAAAACTTAAGTGGGATTATAAAGTGGAGCAAAACCTTCGCATGATTTCTGACCGTTTTTCTAAAATTGCTGGTGCTAAAATCATTGAGAACCGCTATTCTCACCAGCAGTATGAAGTCTATCGCAAGACCAATCACAAGTATGAGATTAAGCAGCGACTATATTTTTTGATGGAATATTCTAGAGACTTTGACGATTTCAAAAAGAAGGCTCCGTTACTACATGTGGAAATGGATTTCAGTCACAAGCATGCGACCTTTTTCATGACGGACTCAATTATGAAACAGGTGGTGCGAGGAAATAAACTCAATCGCAAGCAACCTTGCACAGAAGAATTTTTCAAGCAATACTTTGCTAAAAGGGAAATGGAAATCCTCATGGAATTTCTCTTGCCGAAAGTTGAGAATGTAGATGATTTACTTCAGAAGGCAAAACTCTTTGGACTAACTATCACTCCCAAGCAAAAGCATGTTTCTTTTCAATTTGCAGGAGTGGAGGTGAAGGAGACTGAGCTAAACCAGAAAAATCTTTACGATGTCGAATTTTTCCAAGGTTATTTTGAGAATAGAAAAGATTGGCAGTCACCAGAAGGTGAGGATTTAGTTCAAGTTTATCAAGAAGAGAAATTCTCCAAAGAAAAAGAACTCCCAACGGTAGAGAAATTCTGGGAGTCCTATCAAGAGTTTAAGAGTAACAAAGATGCTGTTCATGAGTTTGAAGTGGAATTGAATCTCAATCAGATCGAAAAAGTAGTGAATGATGGTATTTATATCAAGGTCAAGTTTGGTTTTTGTCAGGAGGGACTTATCTTTGTACCCAATATGCAACTTGATATGGAAGAGGACAAGGTGAAGGTTTTCATCAGGGAGACCAGCTCCTACTATGTCTACCACAAAGACGCTGCCGAGAAAAATCGCTATATGAAAGGGCGAAACTTGATTAGACAGTTCAGTTCTGAAAATCAATCCATTCCATTCCGCAGAAAGATGACAGTCGATATGATTAAAGAGAAGATTACAGAAGTGGATGCTTTGATTAAACTGGATCTGGAAAATAAATCTTATGTTGCGATTAAAGACGAACTGGTGTATGAACTAGCTCAGTCTGAATTGAAAATCAATCTCTTGCAAAAGCGAATGTCAATCTTAAATCAAGTAGCAGAATATTTACTGGATTCAGTTGAGAACAAGCAAGCAATAAAATTGAATCTTTCAAAACTGAATATAACCAAGGAAATTAGTATTGATATTGTTGAGAAGGAGCTGAAGGAGCTAGGTAATCAGCTGGCATTAGAAAGTGCTAGGTATGAAAAGTTGGTGTTTAAACTGGATAAGTTTGTAAAACATTTGACTAAAGAAGGATTAGCATATCAAGAGAGTAGAGATATTTAGGTAATATTTAAAAATCTAGTACTTTTCTAAAAACAATGTGGTGAGTATAATCAAAAAAAAACTGTATCAGACTTCAAAAATAAGATAGCACTCTTAACTTGATTACCATCTTAATAAGAATTATTGTCCCAAAGTATTGGTATACTTGATAATATAGTAGGGAAATGCACGGTGTTTAATTTGTAGATATTGGGAACTATTAAGAGGATGTTAATTCGTTTAAATAATTTTCTATTTGTATGTACATTAGTTTATTTTCGAATATCCTGCATAAATCTTTGGCATCTTTATAGTATTCAATCATTTGTTCTTTACCGATAATATCTTCTCCAGCATTACCCAGTAATATTAATAAAGGTGCTAATTGATAGGTTGTTTGCCAATTTTTACAAATTTCTATGGTTTCTAGAGCCTCTGCTACAGCTTCTATTTTTTTTTCTTCTCCGAGTAAGTAATGTGCATGGTTATATTTTACTCTAATATAGCCATACAAATAATCTGAAGCACTCAAATCTTCATTTTTGTAAATTGATATTAGTAACTCATAATTTTCTAGATATTCATTGTTTCTTCCCATCAAAGAATAAAAATTAGATAATGTATTGAGAATACGGAGATAAACTGATTGTTTTATTTTCAGAGGAGTTAGAAGTTGTTCTAGCTGTATTATAGCTTGTTCTTTATTATCGTATAGGTAAAAATTCAAAATAGCACTAGTCCACTCTAAAAATGCATTATCCTCCTCAGATAATTGATTAGCTTTTTCTTTTTCTAAGGTGTACAAATATGCTAAATCTACATAATTTCTATCTTCCAGTAATTTTGAAGAAAGCCTTTTGAAATGTTCTAGACTTGAGGGAACTTCAAAATTGTCGTTAAAGAAGTAATCGATTGGTACCTGTAAACGTACTGCCAATTTGTATAACAAGTCAGCTGCGGGCATATAGTTACCACGTTCGATTTTACTGATTTGACTTTGTTCACAAATACCTTCAGCTAATTTTTGTTGAGATAATCCTTTTTCTTTACGTTTTAATTTTAATTTTTCAGCGATTTTAACCATATAGAACCTTATTAGTTTTTTTTAAAAAAAATATTACAGAACATAGAGTGTAAAAAGTTAGATAGCGTATCATTATGACATAGAATACCTAGTTATGCACTATAATTATACCCTATTTTATAAGAAAGTACAAAAAGAAAACTCCCTCTTATATTCTAAAAAGAAATTAAAAAAAAAAAAAAAAAGTTTTTTATAATAAAAATAATTGACAAAAGAATTTTATGGTGATAAAATGAAATCATAAAGATAAAGGATTTGAGTGGAATGAAGAAAAAATTTTTAAGATTATTTTTAGTATCTCTTTTTGCATTAACTCTGGGTGTTCAAAGCAAAACAACCTATAGTACAAGATTACCAAATACTAGTAATAGTTATAACAACTATCAGTATCGTATTTTTTTCACTGGACTTGATGTTGGAAAAGCTGATTAAGGGTAACTCAACTGTTTAGGTAAGAGAGAACATTGCACGATAGGACTTTATTTTTGTAATGAGGTTTATATAAGTTTTCCTCTCCTAGGGAAAAACTAAACTAACAAAGGAGGATAGAAAAATGTTGCATGATGAAATCGACTTTGCTGCTGAAGAAAATCTACCAGCTTTTGAAGAAACCAGTTTTGAAGATTTGTTTTTATCAACAGCCTTTGAATTGCTAACTACTCGAACTTAGCACTGTTTAAGTATCTGTGAAATCTGTAATCATATTTGTTGTCTTGCATCTATGATTACAGGTTTTACAAAGATTTGTGTTAATAATATGCTATGATTCCATAGTATGGCGCTGCTAATATAAAAATCATGAATTAATTGAAGATATTCTTGAGTATCATTGTTTTATGATTTTCTTGTAATAAAAGGAGTTAAGGCTCGTGTAGAATTAGCTTTGACTCTTTTTATTATATGTATACATTCTAAGTAAGGAGAAATATGGTGGCGAGCTACTTTTTTGAGATTGATGACTATCCGTTGAGTATTGATCCATTTATATCGACTGACTTTAATTTTAAAATTATTTCAGACTTCCTATACTATAGGCTAAGAGATGAGATAAATTGTAAAATAGTTAATCTTGATAAAAATATTATTGAAATAAGACTTTTTGATTACTTTTTAGAACGAAATATATATTCAGAAAATTTCGTAAAATGTTTTCATAGACATATACATGAGAAAACTCCATATTTTAAATATTTGATTTTTATTGAAAAGGTAGTTGTTGTTTCTCAGGATGCTTTTCGGTTATACACGAGGACAAGCCTGGACTTTTTCAAAGAAGTATTCCAATCTCATTTTATCATCCTGTGACGTTTTTGGGGAAACCAATAAAAAAAGGAGAATTTATAAAAAACCAAGATGGATTTAAAATTATTTCAGAGGATAAAACTTATAACTTTCTAGTTAATAAAAGTTGTGAAAATACGATTGGATTCTTAAAAGAGGGGAATCTTGATTTAACAGCTTTTTCGCATCCAAACGAATTATTACTAACTGACTGTAGTAATAATAGCTACCTATTTGATAGATATAAATTGGAATCAGTTAGAGGTAGCCTTGTATATTATTTGAAATTTTTTAATCAGCAGTTTGGAGAGTATTTTGAAGAAATACAGAAAACTATTGACATGAAGAAATTAAAAATAATCCGTTTTTGATTCCAGTTTCTGATTTTTTAGGAAGTGAGAGCAAAAATCGTATTATAAAAACTCCCAATAAGAGGTCTAGTGTATTAGGCACATTAAAGATAGGTTATTCAAACTATTTTCCTAATAAAAAGATAGCAGTTGCTTTACAGAAAGTTTTGCTCAAAAGATATGCGGTATCTTCGGTTATTGTAGAATTTGATAATTTACAATTATTAATTGAAAATATGAACAATGTTGATATTGTTTTATCAATAACGTTTCCAGTTATTGATAATTTGAATATATTGTTGTTAGATATACTTCCAGATGTATCGAGTGAACTACAGAAGCAGATTTTAAAAGATTTTCAGCTTGGAAATTTCACAAAAATAGCAAGTTATACTTCTTTTACTAGATCTATGTTTACCAATTTTTTGTTCATCAATATTATTACTTTAAGAAACTAGAGAGAAGGATTGAAGTTTCTTCTTTTGGAGAGATTATAATAGATGATGATTGATAAATTTTTACAGCAATTACAAGAATATAATGATACAGATTTTATGTGTTATAATTTAGATTTTCTGAAAAATATAGTTGAAAATATTAAATCACAGTTTAAGGGAATTACAATTATGTATGCTATGAAAGCAAATTATGATGTACAAGTTTTAAATGTCATGAAAAATCATAATATTGGAGTTGATTGTGCTAGTTATGAAGAGTTTAAAATTGCTCAGAAGCTAGGTTTTGAGTTGATTTCTTGTACTGGACCAGGATATACAAGCAATGAAATAAAAGATATTTTAGATAATAATGCTTTGTTTGATTTTGATAGTTTAAAACAGTTAGAAGATTATCTAAAAAATAATTCAGAAGGAGTGGAAGAACTTGGCATACGTTTATCATATAATAAGGGGCATTTGGGCATAAAAATAGATGATATTCTTGAAAGACAACATTTATTTATCAATATCAAGAGATTACATATACATTACGGTCATAAGACTTTAGAAAATTTGAAAGAAGTATTATCTTATTTGGAAAATATTGTTTTGTATAACAAACATATTTTCCGAAATGTTACATCAATTAATTTAGGGGGATCTTTTGAAGGATTGTATAGGGATAAAAATATTCACAATGTGCAAATGATGTTTTCTAAATTTGAATATTCTATGGCAGCAACACTAGGTCATGAAATTAAGATTTTTATAGAACCTGGAGATATGTTTGCTAGACCAATTGGATTTTATAAATCAGAAATTGTCACAAGTAATCAAAATAAAGTAATTTTGAAATCAAGTGTACTGAATTTTTGTCCATGGTATCCTAAAAGATTACATATTAGTTTGGATATGAATCAGAGTCTTGATCCTGTAGAATATTTGGTGTGCGGTAATTCATGTTTTGAAGGAGATATATTTGGAAAAATTATATCATATAGAAATATCAGCGATGATGATTCTATTATTATTTATCCAACAGGATCTTATAATTTTAATATGACTCGGTATATTCATAATCGTATGCCGAATAACAAAATAATTTATTTCAAAAGGGGTAGTTTTTTTGAGTCAGATAGTTATTGAATATGAAAAAGAATTTTTAAGATTGAAAGATATCTGTACACACTTTAACTTACTAGAGACTATCTTGGAAATTGATAGTATTTTAGATAATATTAATGAACTGGACTATTCTATTATAGAAAAGTCTATTTATAAT
>JXRG01000024.1:0-30525 GCA_000831085.1 Streptococcus sp. DBCMS | reverse complement strand
CCAAAGTATGATCCAAATTGAAAAATTTTGAAAATCGATGATAGTGAGCTGTTGGCTCTACTTTGCCACTCACCATATCTGCTTGGGTACGACTTTGTAGCTCTGCTAGCAGTTCCAAGGCGCAGGGTTCCAGATAGTCGTCTGGATCTAGGAAAGTAATCCAGTCGCCCTTGGCTCTCAAGACCCCATAGTTCCGAGCATCAGACAAGCCACCGTTGACCTTATGGTAGCTAGTCACCCAATCATATTGCTGGGCATACTGGTCACACAAGTGTCCTGAGCCATCACTCGAGCCGTCATCAATCAGGAGGACTTCCATATCCTTGTAAGTCTGATGTTTCAAACTCTCCATGGCATAATGAAGGTAGTCCTCCACATTATAAACAGGCACAATTACCGAAATCATATTTTCTTTTCTTTCTCTTACTTAGTTTTACAGTTTAAATCTCAAATGAACTTCTATCTGGAAGCAGTTGATCCATAGCCTTGATAAAGTCTGTCATCACCTGCTCCTCGTCTTGAATGTTAAATCCATCATTGATACACATAATTTGGTATTTGCCAGAATTTAGTATCTTCCAAAAATCTGGTCCGGCATTATCCAAAGAAAAGAGTCCTCCCAACTTAGGATTTCCGATAGCGTATTTACCACTGGCAATCTGCCAATACTTAAAGAGCCAAACATTGGTATCAGAAGGATTTCTAAAGCGACTAGCCGAGGTTCTTTCCAAGACAGCTTTTTCCTTTTCCCATACCAAGTTCATCGTTGATCTTAGTAGAGGATAGGGCAGATGACTCTCCCAGAAACCACAGATAAACTGACTATTTCTGTATAGTAGCGACTTAACGATACTTTTTAATCCCTGCTTTGGATCAAAGAATTGGCCATTCTTCAAAATTTCATTTCGACTGAAATAGCTAGTGACAATCTCCATGTCATTTACCTGAAAATTCCCCGTTCCATATCGCTCAGGAATAATCGGTGAAAGAGCCGTATTATATTTGGGTAAACCATCCTCTGAGAAAAAATCTGTCGGCTCGACTGGAGCTGTCAAATACATATCGTCATTAAAAAAAACAAAATGCTCTGAGAGACCAGGGATTCGATGGATGTTACTTTCGATAGGATTGGCAGAAAAAACTGGCAGGTAGTCATTACAGATAATCTCTGTATGATCTACCAACACCAATTTTTCACTATTGATATCTAACCAGCTTGGCTTTTGCTGGTCGGTCACGAGGTAGACCTTATTGACCCAAGGAGCAAATTTTTCAACTCCTCTAAACCAATATTTAAAGGTCCCCCATTCTCGGTAAGCCTTGACTGAATTCATACCCTGTTTAGAAGTATTAACCGAGCCATCATAGCTTGATTTTTTTTCTTGCCACACAGGATCATTCCCATCAACCCAAGTCACAACAAAATCTATTTTATTCATAACTAATCTTTTCTATCTGTTTTATACAACTCCGAAAAGTTCTTGATGTAACTCTCCAAAGAAAACAGCTCTTTTTGTCTCTGATATCCTACTCGCCCAAATTTTTCTCTTTTTTCAGAACTATCTAGTAAAAGAGAAATGGCATTAGAAAGTTCTTGAGGACGATTTGGTTTGACTAAGCAACCACTTTTGTCATCTACTACCATTTCAGCTATTCCCCCATTGTTATAACCAACAACTGGTTTTGAACAAGCCATGGCTTCTAGGACTACTGTAGGTAGGGAATCAGGTTTTATACTTGGTAAGACAAAGATATCAAACATATTATAAAGTTCAGAAGTCTTATCGTAGTAATCAATACGATGAATTTGTGACACAACAGATGAAGAAGCTATTCTCTTATCTAGTTCTTCTAAGCGCCATTCTTCACCAGGAAAAACACCTCCAGCTAGGAAAGCCACCGCTTGCTCATTCTTTTCCAAAAGTGGCTCGACTGCTTCTATGAAATCATTTTGTCCTTTGATAGCATTGACCCGACCAATCATGCCAATCACAAGTGCATCTTGCGCAATGTCAAATTTTTCACGAATAGAAGACGCATCCATTGGATAATAGACAGCATTATCGACACCGTTATAAATCACTTCCACTTGGCTATCTTTGATAAAGGGAGACTGCTTGATATGATTAGCGACCGCTTGGGACACCGTCACAATCTTGTCTGCATATCGTCCCATGAGCATATTGATAAAGTCAGAAATAGCTTTGGGTTTGACGATAATCTCGTGAACATGCCAAATCAAAGGCAGCTTAAGCTTGCGTTTCAAATAGATGCCCTCCAAAACAGCTGCTGTATTATTGTGAACCATATCTATACTGTGTTCTCGAGCATAGAGGGCGATTTGCTTAGCATAGAAATTATAAGAGCGAATATAGTCGGCAATGCCTTTGGGATTAAAATACTTCCTTCGTAAAATCGGATAATCCAACACACTGACCTGAGCCCCAACCTGACGCAAGGCCTCGACTAAAACACCATCATTTGGCAGGATGACATGAGCTTCAAATTCTTTGGAATCCAATCCTTTGATCAACTCCAATAAAACCTTATCTGCTCCATACATTTCTGCACCAGCATGCAAGTATAAAATCCGTTTCATTCCCTATCCTTTAAACACTTCTTCATAATCTGACACAATCTTTTCCCATGTGAAAGCTGAGAGGATTCTTTGGCTTGACTTGAAATCCAAGTCAGTTATTGTTGCCTGATCAAATCCTTCTACTTCCTCAATGACGCGTGCCAACTCATCTTTTTTCCAATAAATGGCCCCATCTTCACCAACTTCATGGTTAAAGCCAACATCTAGCAACAAATTTAGTTTTGTGGATGCTAGGGCTTCCAGTAAAGAAGGGTTGGTTCCTCCAACCTCATGCCCATGAAAATAGGCAAAGGCATTTTCGCGAATGTACTTGAGCAACTCTTGATCATAGACAGTCCCGACAAATTTGACCCTAGGATCTTTGTCAAAACCAGTGTCCTGTAACAACTGATCGTAAAATTTATTTTGCTCCACATTTGTAATGAGGACAAAGTCCTTCTTGGACTTGGACTTGATAAATTCACGAATCATGGCTTCGTAGTTATTTTCAGGAACAAATCGTCCCACTACTAGATAATAGCCATTTTCGCTGACTCCTTTTTCCTGATACCAATTCCGAACTTTGGTATCTTCTGCTTTCAGGATTGAAGGAGCTGTATCTGTTCCATAGGCAATATAAGTGGTCTTTGGTTGATACTGCTTATAATCCTCTTGGATATATTGTTCAATATTTTTACTGTCGCAGACCAATAAATCTGCATGTTTGACCATGAGCTGCTCTGAAAATTTCCAGTACTTACGAACTGGCAGGCTCCACTTTGCTCGCAGCCATTCATGGCCATCAGGATTTACCAGCAAAGAGCCACCGATCGCACGAATTTTTTTCTTAAGTCCAGAAATAAACGGTCCGATGCGACAAGCTAAAATGTAAAAAATGGGAGCCTCGTCCTTGTTTTCCTTAGCCAATTCAATAGCCTTGTTGACCGCTGCAATATCGTAAGCGATAGCGCGGGCCGGGCCGATATTGGGTACATCGATGTTGAAGCAAATGGCTCCATTGTGCTCAAACTGGTCTTCCGTAATACCAGACTTGGCTGAATTTTCACGCATACAAGCAACATAGTATTGTATGTTGCTGTCTTTTTGATATTCGGTTAATTTTTCAACAAAGGTTTCAAATCCTCCATACTTGGCAGGAATCCCCTTTGAACCAATGATATAAACTGACTTTTTCATCTCTCTCCTAACAGGACTGAAGGGCAGAAATTACTTTGCCCCATCTCTCATAAATACAACTTTAACGGTCTTTAACAATATTTCAATATCTTTCCAAATAGTCCAATCATCAATATAGGCCACATCTAATTTAACAACTTCATTGAAATCCTTGATCTCACTTCGCCCGCTGACTTGCCACAAGCCTGTTATCCCAGGTTTAAAACTCAATCGACGTTTTTGCTCAGGTGTATATTTTTCATACTCATCCACTGTTGGGGGACGGGTTCCGACCAGACTCATATCTCCCATTAAAACATTCCAAAACTGCGGTAACTCATCTAGGCTGGTCTTACGAATAAAGCGACCAATTGGAGTGATACGAGGATCATCATCGACCTTAAACATGCCCCCTTGCATAGTATTTTGCGCCAAAAGTTCTTGTTTCCGCTGCTCAGCATTCACGCACATAGATCTAAATTTATAGAAAGTGAAATGTCGACCATTTTTTCCAATACGCGTTTGAGAAAAAATCGCTGGCCCACCATCTTGTCGAATCATTGGAACCAAAACAATACTCACCAAACCACAAATAACCAGTCCGACAATCGAACCACAAATATCAATAATCCGCTTAGCGATCACATGACTAGTCTTATAAAATTTTGTAGAAAACGTGATAACATTCAGTCCTGCCATCCCACGAATTTTTTTATCACTACCTAGATAGTTATTAAAAGCATTCAGATTAACTGTCACGTCAATTCCCATTGTCTCAAAAAGTGAGATAAACTCCCCGATGTCGTACTCTTCACTTGGTAGATTGATAAAGACCTCATCGACAACTTCATGAGTAGCAAAGTCTAGGATGTTCTCAGCAGGAATGACTTTTAAATGTTCATGACGGAAGTTGGGCTGATCTAAAACACTAACTGCTTCTATCTCCCATAGAATGTCACTTGCTTCTATTAATTTATCCATAACTTTCTCAACTCTAGAAGTTGCCGTTATCAAAAAGACTTTCTTTCTTCCTTTTAAGTTTGGGAACAGCCGTTTCCAATTTCGTTTAATTAATAAATTCAACAGATAAAGCAAGATGGAATGTATTGTCAAAAAATAAACCATCCCTCGTCTTGAAATGCTAAAACGCTCTTCTAAGAAAAAATTCGAAATACTGATAGCTAAAGCAAAGAACACGATATACTTTGTCGTGTTGATAAACTCTGCTAAATAACCCCTTTTAAAAAAATCGTGCCCATAATCACTGATATAAAAAATAAAAAAATGAAGAATGAACAAGATAATAACAGAAGTATTTACAATCTCTGTTTCCTTAACAAAACTAAGTAAATAAGCTAATAAAATGACAAGAAAACTCTGAATTGCCGCCAAAGTAATCTTCAATCCCTTTTCTTCCATAATATCTTCCCTAAGCTATTTATTATTTTTTGCCATAATTCCCATAGTTTCCATATGACCCATACTTCTCAACTGAAGTATTGAGTTTATTAAGCACAATTCCTAAGAATGGTTTGCCTGTTTGTTCGAGTTGTTCTTTAGCTTTTTGGACATCACGACGATTTGTTTCACCAGCAGCAGTTACCAAAACAGAAGCGTCACACTGCTGCGTAATAATTGCTGCATCGATAACCACTCCAATCGGAGCAGTATCCACGATGACGTAATCAAAGTACTTGCGCAAGGTATCAAGCATGGTTGCAAAGTTTTCACTTTGTAGCAAGGCTGTTGGGTTTGGTGATACAGAACCTGCTTGAATAACAAACAAATTTTCAACATTGGTGTCACATAGCCCTTGTGATAGATCTGTCGTCCCAGATAAGAACTCTGTTAGTCCTGTAATCTTCTCACGTGATTTAAAAACACCTGACATGACAGAATTACGAATATCGGCATCGATTAACAGCGTCTTATAGCCCGCACGCGCAAAGGCCCAAGCAATATTGGTAGAAGTTGTTGATTTTCCTTCCCCTGGTTTCACAGACGTAATCGCAATCACTTGCAAGTTATTCCCGCTCAATTGTATATTGGTACGAAGTGCATTGTAATACTCTTCAGCTTTTCTTGCCAAATCTAATTTTTTTTGTGCAATTTCTAATGTTGGCATATCTCTCTCCTATCTTAATTTATCCAAGTTTGGAACAACTCCTAAGAGTGCGATCTGCAAAACATCTTCGATATCTTCTGGACGTTTCACTCGTGTATCCAAGAGCTCAACTAGGAGAACTGTGACAACCATTACAACCGCCCCCGCAAGGAATCCAACCAGGGTATTGCGACGAATATTTGGTGAAGATGGCGATGTTGCAGGGCGTGCTTCTTCAAGCGTTGTCACATCCGAAACGCGAGTGACGCTGATAATCTTTTGAGCCGCAACCTCTCTCAAAGAGTTGGCGATACGGCTAGCCTCCTCAGGTGCACGGTCTGTAACAGAAATCGATACAATACGCGTATCCACTGGAACTGTTACCTTAATTTTACTAGCTAGACCTTTCGGAGGAAGATCCAGTTTCAAATCAGTCGCAACTTTTTCTAAAACGTCTTGCGAGAGAATGATTTCACGATAGTCTTT
Organism: Streptococcus sp. DBCMS; assembly: GCA_000831085.1. GTDB lineage: Bacteria > Bacillota > Bacilli > Lactobacillales > Streptococcaceae > Streptococcus. Next base: position 24,181 of record JXRG01000024.1, on the reverse strand, counting down.
TACCAAGTAAGATCCCGCTTGCAAGTCTTGGTTGGTCAAACCAGGCTTATCCCCCTGATTGCGGTTGACCACATAAATGCGAGTAGTACTGGTAAACTCTGGTTTTACAATAAAACTACTGTAAGCGAATGCTACTGCTCCTGTCACGAATGCTACCAAGATAATCAGCAATTTTCGTTTCCATAGAATTTTTAACAAGTGGAATACATCTATTTCCATCATATTTTGTTCTTTCATTTTTTCTCCTAAATTAGTTGATCCATAATGATTTTTCTTGGGTTCTCTTTAAAGAGTTCCTTGGCCTTATTTTCACCATATTTTTTGGCAATGATATCATAGGCTTCTTCCATATGAGGAGGTCTACGATCCAAGTTGTGCATATCACTAGCGATTACATGAACGAGGTCACGCTCTAAAAAATATTGAGCTCTCTTTTTCATGAATTTATAAGTTTCTCCGAAGAGTTTAGGTTTCAAGACATGAGAACTATTGACTTGAGTATAACATCCCATGTCAATCAGCTCTTGCACGCGCTTTTCATTATTTTCTAAAGCATCATAGCGTTCAATGTGGGCAATGACGGGTGTAATGCCTAACATTAGAATATCACTCAGTCCCTTATGCATATCTCGATAGGGTGTATTCATGCTAAATTCAATCAAAGCATAGCGACTATCGTTGAGCGTGGGGATTAATTTCTTTTCCAACTTCTCAACGACATCCGGAGTATAGTAGATTTCAGCCCCATAGGCAATGATTAGGTCATCAGCAACTTCCTTAGCCATTTCTCGCACCTTCAGAAAGTTAGTTGCGATCTTTTCTTCAGGAGTTTCAAACATTCCTTTTCGTCTATGCGATGTTGAAACGATTGTTCGCACTCCTTGACTATAGGCCTCTCTTAGAAGGTTTTTACTTTCCGCTATCGACTTCGGACCATCATCCACATCAAAAACGATGTGTGAATGAATATCGATCATTCTACTTCCCCTCCATCACATCATTGATAGCAGCTTTCGCAGCAGCTAAACTACTGTCGTCGATTTCCATCATGTAGAGGTTGCTATCTGGCATGGCGTAAGAAGGAAGATCCATACGACCAGTTCCCTTCAAGTCTTGAGAGTTGACTTTGTAATTTCCTCCACTCTCTAACTGAGTATTGACTAGATCCATCATGGTTTCCAAAGGCATATTGGTTTGAAGAGAATCTTGCAATCCTTTAATGATATTGTCATAGTTCTTCAAAGCCTCGGTTGATGTTAACTTCTGAATAACAGCTACAATAACCTTTTGTTGGTTTCGTCCACGGTCACGATCTCCATCTGCTAGAGAGTAGCGCTCACGAACAAATCCCAGAGCCTGCTCAGAATCTAAGTGGACATTTCCAACTGGGAAATGGAACTTCCCATGTAAAGATGTGAAATCTTGGTCATTATAAACATCTACGCCACCTAAAAGGTCAATCAACTTCAAGAAAGAAGTGAAGTTCAAACGGACGTAGTAATTGATATCAACATCATATAGGTTTTCCAGGGTATGAATCGACGAGTCTACTCCATAAATCCCTGCATGGGTCAATTTATCCTTTTGATTGTTTCCTCCATCTGCGATTGGTACATAGGAATCACGAGGAGTTGTAGTGAGAAGGATTTTTTTGGTATCACGGTTCACCGTCATCAAAATGTTGACATCTGAACGCGAAACTGAGCTAATTGGACCATAGGTATCAATACCACTCACATAAATATTGAAAGCTTTATTCTTCGATACCTTAGGCGCAGCAACTTCTTTAATCAAATTTTTAGTGTATATTTTCTTGATTTTAGAAGCATAGTCAGGATACTCTGCTTCAATAATATTTTCAAAGACACTATTTAAGACAATTGCTTTGGCTTCACCAGAAAGCAGACTCTTATAAGCTGCTAGGTAGGAAGTCGCATTCTCAACTGTCAAGTCCTTACTTTGGCTAGTCTTAATATCTGCTAACAACTTTTGAATATTGTCATTGTCTGTCTCTGTTGGCCCCGTAACCGTATCCAGTTGGGTCACATTATTGATGTCACTATCTTTCAAAACGACCACACTAATCGAATACTCTGAGTAATTTGATGTCGAATTGATATGATTGGTAAAACCGACAAACTGTTGCAAAGCATAGAGAGAAACTGAACTTACTAAGATGGCAAACGTCAAAAAGAAGACCGTAAACTTCTCAGCTTTTCTATAAACAATCAGCAGTAGACCTACTAGAGCAGCTAATAAAACGAGAACCGCAGAAATAATATTCAGGTATCTAAAAGCTAAAATGTTGTGTCTAAAAATCAAGAACAGTAAAAAACCACCCAACAATAGGTAAATGGTTAATAAGACTATATTAATATTTCGTTTCATGTTGCCAGAACGAGTTCTCTTTGAACGTCTATTCATGTTAATCCCCTATACGTTAATAATTAGGATTATTATATCACATTTATGAACGAAATTCCATTTATTCCCGTCATTCTCAGCGTTTTTATTCACTTCTGTGTTCTTTGTTAGCTTTAAATTTATACTAACTTCATTTTTCAATGACAAATTAAAAAGACAAGGGCAATTTATAGTGCCAGCTTGTCTTTCTTTTTTTATTTAACGTGGTTTTCAAACTCTTTCTGGCTCTTTTCAATAGCCTTTTTACTTTCTGCTTCCCACTTAGCCTTGGCTTCGTCAAATTGTTTCTTGGTAACAGGGTCTTTTTGTAATCTCATGTACTTATAATTATTTCCGTCACCCTTGATACCTACTAGGGAGTAGGCACGTGTAAACGGAGTTACTTTGGTTACATAGGCTGTACCACCATTTGACATAGCAGACATAACTAGAGAATTGTCAATCATCCAAGCTTGAGCTTCAGCGTATTTTTCATAACGCTTAGAGACATCTTTGTTCTCTGCATCTGCTTCTTTCAAGAGTTGTGTATAGGTATCGAGCCCCAAACTCTTAATGAGCTCTTGGTCTTCCTTGGCATCAAGACCAAAAATCTTGAGATAGAAGCCAGTTTCAGCATTGAAGGGGTCTAGATAAGTTGATGGATCCTGGTAATCACCAACCCAACCATCAAAGTTTAGGTCGTAATCACGAGCTGCTGGGTTTGGTGCTAGGAAGGCAACATTTCCAAAGTCATCTGTAGAAAGCTGTTGAACATCAATGACGATATTGTCAGAACCTAGTACTGTTTCAAGGGTTTGTTTAACCGAGTTCATACCAGAAACCGCATTTTTATTTGTCTGATCAACAGGGACATCCAAATGGATTGGGAAAGTCACGCCTTGAGCTTCCAATTCCTTTTTAGCTTCCGCAAATTTTGCTTGGGCCTTTTCCTTGTTAAAGTATGCATCTTGAGCGTCTGCCAAATTGATACCTGACCACTCAGTTCCGTAGTTCACAAGCTTAGAGGCTGTTACTTCTCCAAAGGTCTTATCTCCCACCTGAACAAATGTTGGGGGAACCAGAGTATTACGAAGGGTTTTGCTCGCTGCTTCTTCACCGTTAGATTGAGCAGAGTAAGCTGTTCGATCAATACCAAAGTTGATAGCCTGACGGAAATTTTTATTTAAGATAGCTGTTTGAACTGATTTCTTTTGTTCGTCCGTTGTTTTAGCGGTATGATTATAGGTTTTGCGGTTGACGTTAAAGTTAAAGTACCAAGATGTCTTGTCTTGTAAGCTATAGACGATATTGTCTTGGTATTTTTCTTTTGTCTTAGCATAGTTCGAACTATTTGGATAGACTCCTGCAATCGAGTAAGCACCACTTTCAAAGTTTCGAATGGTCATCTCCTGATCTGACCCATCAAAGTAGGCTAGCTTAACTTTTTCAATGGTTACTTTATCATGGTCATAATAGTGTGGATTCTTCACATATTCGATCGAAGATTTTGATGTAAAATCTTTTAACAGATATGGACCGTTATAAAGGATGCTGTCTGGTGTCAAGGTACCAAAGTCTTTATCCTTTGATTTCAAGAACTCTTCATTGACTGGGAAAAGGATACTATTGGTTGTCTTTGAATTCCAGTACGGTTCTGGTCGAGTCAAAGTGTACTCGACCGTGTAATCATCCAAGGCTTTGACACCAACAGTTGAAAAGTCATTGGTCACACCCGTCACATAGTCATTCAATCCCTTGATTGAATTTTGGATTAGATCCATGGCTTGCCCCTTGTTGTCCGCGGCATATTTGATCCCAGTGACAAAATCCTGAGCTTTGACTGAAGCATATTCCTCACCGTCAGCTGTATACCACTTGGCATCTTTTCTGAGCTTGTAGGTATAGGTCAAACCATCTGCTGAAACAGACCAATCCTCCGCAAGAGCAGGTACGAGGTTCCCATAGCTGTCATTTTCTAACAAACCATCTACGAGATTGGTAATGACGGCAGTGTTATCTGCATAATAATCTAGAAGATAGTTAAAAGTTGTCGGATTCGCACTAAATGTTGATGAATAAGTGCTAGTATCTGTGTTGGACTGTCCACATGCAGAGAGCAAAATCCCTGTCGCTAAGACAAGACCTGTCCCGATTAGTCTTTTTTTCATTTTGATCATCATTCACTCCTTTATGTCACTTTTTATAACATAACCATATTTTATCAAATTTATTCAAAAATGTAAAGTTGCTGCTTTTATGACAACTGGTGTCTCAAAACAAAAAAGGAAGCACAGTTCCCTGCAACTTCCTTTTCTGTTTATAGATTACTTGACGTGTTTTTCAAGTTCTTTTTGGTATTTGGCATTTGTTTCGATTTTTTCTTGTTGCCATTTCTTGAAGGCTTCTTCGTATTCTTTTGCAGTCACAACATCATTTTGCAATTCCAAACCTTTGAACACAAATGGGTCTCCCTTGATTCCGACTTGAGAGTATGCTTTTGTGAATGGTACAGTACGGCTAACAGTTGGAGAACCACCTGAAGAAGCAACTGGGATCAAAAGCGAACTATCCGATACCCAAGCTTGCGCTTTAGCGTATTTTTCGTAACGCTTATTGAGGTCGCTTGTTTCAGCTGCGGCATCATCCAAGAGTTTCTTGTATTCGTCTAGACCGACTTGAGCCATCACTTCTGGATCTTTTCCACGAGTGATCCCCAAGTGTTTAAGGGCAGAACCCTTCTTAGCATCAAGGATGTTGAGGTAGGTAGCTGGGTCTTGATAGTCTGGTCCCCAACCAGTTCCGTTCAAGTCATAGTCTTTTTGGGATGGAACCTTGGCTTGAGACGTAATGCTTATTTTCTCATTATCGGTCATTTGAAGGACATCAACAATGACATTTTCAGTACCAAGTGATGATTCGATAGACTGCTTGAGTGAGTTGGTTTGTTGAACCGCGATTACATCTGTTTGTTCAACGGGGATATCCAAATGGATTGGGAAGGTAACACCCTTGGCTTGCAATTCTTCCTTGGCTTTAGCAAAGGCTGCCTTAGCTTTTTCAGGACTGTAAATCGTATCCTTGCCATCTGTAAGGGCTACATCTTTCCACTGGTCTCCATATGAAACGAGCTCTGCCTGTGCCAACTCTCCAAAGGTTTTTTCACCCACTTGAACGTAGTCATGAGGCACTAGGCTGTTACGGATAATCTTGTTCGCACCTTCTTCACCATTCAACTGAGCAGTATAAGAATGACGGTCAAGGGCAAAGTTTAGCGCCTGGCGGAAGTTCTTGTTGAGAAGAGCTTCTTTCGTTGATGTTTTTTGAGCTTCGTCTGTTTTGGCTGTTTTATTGTAAGACTGACGGTTTACGTTAACAGTGAGGTAGTAGCTAGTCGCTTCTTGTGGACTGTAAACAATCTTATCGCCGTACTCTTGTTTAGTTGACTCAAAATTTGAACTTGTCGGGAAGAGACGAGCTGTTGTATAAGCTCCTTGTGTAAAGCTACGAATCAAAGATTCTTGGTCTGATCCATCGTAGAAAGTTAGTTTAATATTGTCAATCTTGACATTGTCCTTATCCCAGTAGTTTGGATTCTTTTCATATTCAATGACTGATTTTGAAGTCAATGATTTCAAGAAATAAGGACCATTATATAGGATACCTGATGGGGTTGGTGCACCGTAGTCGCTCCCTTTAGAATTCAAAAATTCTTCATTAACTGGAAGCATGGTTGCAGTTGTGACCTTAGAGTTCCAGAAACTTTCTGGTTTGTTGAGCGTGTATTCTACCGTGTAATCATCAACAGCCTTAACTCCTACGGTAGAGAAATCATTGCTCTCACCACTAACATACTCTGCCAAACCTTTGATAGAATCCTGAATCAAAGAAAGACCATCTGATTTCCCGTCAGCAGCATGTTTAAGCCCAGTAACAAAGTCTTTGGCCTTAACTTCAGCGTATTCTTCTCCATCAGAAGTATACCATTTTACACCCTTACGAAGTTTGTAGGTGTAAGTCAACCCATCCTTTGAAACAGACCAGTCTTCTGCAAGCGATGGAATTAAGTTCCCATACTTATCATTTTCCAAAAGACCATCAACAACGTTTGCTATAACGTCAGAGGTTGAGCTCTTGCTCGTCACACTATAGTCCAGAGAAGATGGATCCATAGCGTAGACATAAGAGAAAGTCTTGGGAGCATCCGCTTTCTTTTCACTTTGCCCACAAGCAGTTAACAGTAGGGCTGCACTCAAAACAGCACCTGCTCCTAAGAGCCACTTTTTCGATTTCATAAGTAATCTCCTTAAAGATAGTGTTTTCACCATTATACCCTATTTTTTCATAAAAGCAAGGACTTTCGCCAGATTTTTTAGAAAATTCTAACAAATATTTTTTAAAGGCTTTTTCTACATGATTTTTACCAAAAAGCAAAAAAAGTGAACGATTGTCCACTGGGAAAATCAAGTTTAAACAGCACCACTTATCTATTCTGAACAAAAAGACATCCAAGAGAAAATTTTTGAATGTCTGGAAATATTGATAACTCCATTAACCTTGTTAATAGACTGAAATTGATGATATTATGGTCTCCTTATCTCAAATACTGCTGTATGAACCCACTCATTATGAATGTGTAAGTCATTTTCTATCATTCTACTAAAGGTGAAACCATTTTTTAAAAGTACTCTCTGAGAAGCCAGATTATCCCTTGCCGTTCCTGCAATGATTCTATTGAAACCATAAGTAGTAAAGGCTTTTTCTAAAACGAATTTAACTGCTTCGCTGGCATAGCCTAGGTTACTAACATTTTCCCCAATCCTATACCCAAGTTCTGCTGTTTTTCGATCATTCTCTAAAACACTTAAATTGATTCTGCCAACCATAACGCCTTGCGAATCTCTGATAAGATGCATGTAAACAGCACGATTCCTTTGTTCCGTTAACAATTCCCTTGTAATTTCTTTAAAACCTTCTAAATCAAAATAGTTAGCTGGTCTAGGAGGTAAATTTCGCTCAAAATACTCCCGATTCTCTGTTTCAAAAGCATATACATCTAGACTATTTCCTTCAGACAGCAACTCTAAACTGATCATTTCAAAGCCTCCCCCTTCATTATCCACACTCAAATTTTTGTATGTTGACTCCAGCTAAAATGTTGGATAAACTGACAAATCTTCTCTTCTTAGTAAAAATATCGTTAGACCGACCTAGCCCTAGCGGCTCCTACTCTAATTTTTGCAACAGCTTTACAACTTGACGATTTTCAATCCTCACATAGTATACACCACTATCATTGACAAGTTTATCCTCTTTATATTTAGCAATCTTTACAGCATAAAGATCTCTTGGTAAGGGTTGGTTGGCAAAAAATTCCTTCATGAGCGTCTCAAGCTCTTTAAGATAGTCATCATACAAGAGATCTCTTTTTTCTTTTGGAACGAAATACTGAAATTCAAATGTCGGTATAAAAATCTCTTTTTGAAAAAAATATTGAGCATCCATGGGATACATTCCTTGCAGTGCTTGGCCCTTGCTTTGATTTTCCTCTAATATTTCATTATAAAGATAGATATTATCAGATTGGTTATTAAATTCAAAACCAATACCTTGATACTTCAAATCAGGCAGTTGAGGATCTTTGATTGAACTGTCCAGCGTTTTTAAGAATTCGTTGGTGCCTGGACTAACTTCAATCCCTAAATAGGCTAATTCTGGGAAAACATTATAAATTTTTTATCATTTTTGTAATCAACCCCTGCATCTGTCTTTCTATATGTTTTATTTTCCGAAAAACGAGTATAGTATTTAAATCGAGTTTTAACCTCATAGGTTTTTCCGGCTATATTTTCACTATAGATACCATGGATTATAAATCCTCCTACACTTGTACAGTTTTTCTCGTATTTTTCTAACTCAAACTGTCCTGTAAGACCGTAATTTTGATAAGAACGATGCACAGCTTGCTCAAGCTCAGTTCGACTTGCATGAGCAAATAACCCCCACATATCCATTAGAGAAAGAATCGGACTAATCACAGTTAGGATTGCGATGGGGATAACTATGGATAAGCAACCTATTAATAGCCAATTTCTTTTCTTGGCGTTTCCTTCAGATTTTTTAGCAGTTTTCTGTTTCCTTTTAAAAATTAGAATGAGCAAAACTAAAATTCCTAACACTAATAAAATCAATCTACAATCTCCTTTTATTTTGGATAGCTGTTAACAGATGTATAGGAGACTGACAGAAATACTCTTCTCACCTGCTAACTTATTCTAAATTCCAATTTTCCTGCCTAGCATACGAGACATTGCATTGAAATCACAATGTTCTCCCATACCAGATGATTTCTAAGTGATTAGAATTAAATGAACTCCGAGGGAACGCCCAACCCGAGCACTGGACACTTGCTCCATGACAATTCAGATAGGTAGACCTTGAACACCATAAACTCGTCTGAAATGAGGAACAGTCCTTACCTTATTATACCATATGAGAGATGCCGTGAGAAGATGAGAGAAGCAAACACTCCATGGCAGAAAGCATAAAAAAGAACACCCCGAAAGGTGCTCTTTGTAAGTATCGTAATTCTTTCGAATGAACGTTTACTAAATTGTGATGCTTTACGAGCTTTCTTAAGACCTGGTTGGAAAGTGTGGGTTTCAGTTGGGTTAAAAACAGCACAATATCGAGGCTTTTCAGAACGATATCTACTGATTCATTTCATAAAATTTGAACCAATATTTTTTAAATAGGGAAGTTTCTTAACGCCTAACTTTCAATTCTATCCTCTTCCTTCTTATCCTAATAAAGTTTGTAATATTGGAATAACAACGATAAATAGAACTGTACTTAAAGTCACTACATTCGTAGAGAATTCCACATCTCCTTTTCCTTGATTAGCAAGGATTGGGAGAACAGCTAGAGCTGGCGTAGCGGACTGAATCATAAAGGTCTTAAATTCTACTGTCGCTATATTTGGTGCAAAGATCTTCAATACAAGAAGCATGATTAGAGGAGCTAGGATAAAGCGTCCAACTAAAGTGACAATTGTATCTTTATCAAAAGTAATAGTTTTCAAGCCTGCCTTTGCAAGAACGATACCAATATAAATCAGAGATAAGGGAGTGACGATATTTCCAACATAGGTTAAGGTATTCGTTGCGAAATCTGGAATAGGAATTTGGAGAATCAAAAATAGTAGGGCGACAAGAAAACCTACAAGCGGAGCTGGTAGCAATTTCTTCCAGTCAAATTTAGTTGTCTCCTTGCTTTGACCCGATTTACTATCGCTCGTCATCAAATACACGCCCAATGTCCAGGTGGAAATCGTATTGGTGATATAGTAAATTAAGAAATAAGGAAGAGCCTGATCCCCAAAAAGAGCAACGTTTAAAGGTAAACCAATAAAAATAGTATTGGCATTCACAAAGGTATTAATCATGGTCCCTCGCCGTCCTGGACGAACCTTGAAAACCACAACTGCAATATAAGCTACGATATAGCCCAAGATAAAGGCCACAAATGTATAAAGGAGACCTCCAGAAAGACTGATTAGTTTATCTAGTGTTAGGTATTTCATCACCGACACAAAGATTGATGCTGGCAAGGCTACATTCATGATCAAACGAGACAAGTTAGGCCCAAAACTATCTCCAAACCATCCCTTCACCTGAAGAACATACCCCAAAACAATGATAGCGATAATCGGAATGATACTCGTAATCGAGGTTAAAAAGAGTGACATAGGTATCCTTTCTATATTACTTAAGTCCACAGCCCATACAAATCTGTCGCTATAGAAGGATAGACAGCAGTAGGAATGAATTATCTATACTCTGGATACCACTTCAAATCACGAACTGCTTTGGCCATATCTGTTTCCTTAGCACGCGCAAGACCTTGCTCTTGTGCTTTTTTAGCGACTGCTTCTGCTACTTTAATAGAAACATCTGCTACATACTTGAACGGCGGCAAAACAGGAGCTCCTGGTTGGCCTAGATTGACAATACCACTCAATGAATGAGCCGCTGCTCCAATCATTTCATCAGTTAAAAGACTTGCTTCAGAAGCCAGCATACCTAGACCAAGACCTGGGTAAATCAAGGCATTATTGGCTTGACCAATCACATAGTCGACACCTTTATAAGAAACCGTATCAGCAGGAATTCCTGTTGCGACAAAAGCTTTGCCATCTGACCATTCAATCAAATCTTTAGCACTAGCTTCAGCTAGTTTGGTTGGATTTGACAAAGGGAAAATCATCGGACGCTCTGTATTTTCACACATAGCTTCTACTATTTCTCTAGTGAAGGTATTAGGTTGAGTTGAAGTTCCTACAAGAATGGTTGGCTTCACAGTCTTCACTACTTCAAGCAGGTCAGTCAACTTGTCTGCGTTACTAAAGTCAGCACGTTTCTTAGCAAACGGTTTTTGTTCAGGGGTTAGGTCATCCATGTCATCAAAGAGAAGACCTTGTTTATCAACCATAAAGAAACGTTTATAAGCTTCTTCTTCAGAAAGACCTTCACTCACCATTTCACGAAGAACACGAGAGGCAATTCCTGCACCCGCAGTACCACCACCATAGCAGAGATAAACTTGATCTGTTAATTTTTCACCACTAATATCCAGTGAACCAAAGATACCACCTAGGGTAACGATTCCTGTACCTTGAATATCATCATTAAAAGTTGGAATTTGTTTCCGGTATTTTTCAAGAATATTGGCAGCATTCAAGCGGCCGAAGTCTTCCCAGTGAAGGTAGAGTTTAGGAAAGAGACGTTCTGCTGTTTGAACAAATTGGTCAATGAAGTCGTAGTAACGATCCCCACGGACCCGTTCGTGACGATTTCCTAAGTAATTAGGACTATTCCGAAGTTCTTCACGGTTAGTCCCTGCATCAATGACTAAAGGAAGAACCATAGAAGGATCGATTCCAGCAGCACCCGTGTAGACCATCAATTTCCCAACAGAAATATCGACACCATTTGTTCCCCAGTCACCGATTCCAAGGATTCCTTCTGCATCTGTTACAACAATGAGACGAATCTCGCGACCCCCAGCAGCATTTTTCAAAGTGGCTTCAATATTTTCAGGATGATTGATATCAAGATATCCCGCATATTGGGGGTCTACAAAGAGGTCACTATAGCCTTCAATGGTATCTGCAATGGTTGGATCGTATACAATTGGATTGAATTCCTCTAAATGTTGAGAAAAGAGGTAATAGAAAAGAGTACGGTTGGTATTAAAAATTTCCATTAGGAAAAGACGCTTTTCCAAATCATTGGCTTTTGTTTGCATCTGTGCATAAGTTTGCGCTGCTTGTTCTTCAATGGTTTGAACATAAGGTGGCAGTAAACCAATAAGACCTAGTTCCTTCCGCTCCTCTAAGGTAAAGGCAGTACCTTTATTGAGGAAAGGGTTGTTTAAAATATCATGTGCAGTCATAGTGCAACCTCCTTTTTACTTATATTATACCACTTAAAAAGAATTGTTTGGAAAACTTTGTTGCTTAAAAAATACAATTGTGTACGCATATGTTATAATGAGTCTACGAGAACAATTTTCTAATAGCTCTTTTATACTTAAAACGCTACTGTTAATGACACTTTAAGTTGTTATATTTTATAAAGCTCTGGACTCATAAAACTCTCGATGATCACTCTTTACTAAAAGTTTCGAGTAAAAGAAACTAATCATACAAATTGGCAATCCGAATTAAAATAAATATTATATAAGTTTGTTATACAATACTTTGTATTTTTTAAGATGTTTTTTTGTCATGCAAAACTTGTATTCTATTTATATGACGAATAAAAACTATTTACAACAATATATTTCCCAAAAAGTGAAATATTTTCGAACACAGAAAAAAATGAGCCAGGAAGAACTTTCGGAACAAGCAGGACTTGGACTTAAGTATATCAATCAACTTGAAAACCAAAATGTGAATCTGACCATTCACAGTCTTGAAAAAGTGATTGACGCACTAGAGATGACCCCAGAGGAATTTTTCAATTTTGATAGCCTTGAATCAACCTCTGATAAGACTGGCAATCTTTCACTCAAAAGAATCAACATGAAGATTAAACAGCTCCCCATTAATAAACGAGAAAAGATGTTGGTCATTTTTGAAAGTATCTTAGATAATCTTTGATATCCCTGACTCACTTACATTTTAACTGGTGAATACTCGTATAGTCAAATTGTAGGATACGGATAAAAAGTATTTATCTGGTGATTTCCACTTATTTTCCTTCTCCAACTAATGAAAGTGAGCCTATATGAATTTAAAAGATCTACAATATTTTTATGACCTCTGCCAGCTTCAATCCTATACAGAAGTAGCAAAACAACATAAAGTCAGCCAACCATCTATTTCTTATGCTATCAAGCGCTTAGAGGAATCTTTTAACTGCAAATTGATTCACCACGATCCCTCGCATCGTTCCTTCAAACTAACTCCTCAAGGACAAATCCTTCTGAAGCATACTGAACTGATTTTACCCGAGGTTATTTCTACTCGCAAAGAAATTAATCGCTCTTTGGCGCATTACTCTACTGTAGGATTCCCTCCTATTATCATTCAGTATCTCTTTGCTGCCTTAAACGAAAAAGATAAATTCGATTTTTTAAAAAAGGTACGCCCTATCCGCGGTGGCTCCGTAGAATTATTAAATCTTCTCCTTAAGGGAGAACTAGATGCGAGCTTACTCGGATTGATTGAACCACTCAATCATCCTTCAATAGAGACACATGAACTCTTTCATAAAGAACTGTATGTCATTTTATCTAAGAACCATCCTCTTGCTACTGCTCTTTCCCTCACTTTTGAAGATTTAGTAGATCAATCCTTTATACTTTTAGACGAACACTTTGTTCACCTGAAAGCTTTTGAACTACTTAATCAAAAGCATCAAAACAAGGCAGAAATATTCTTTAAGACTGATGACATTGTCATTCTTAAAGAACTTTTAAAGAAAGGGATTGGCGTTAGTTTACTGGCTGATATCGCACTTTCTGATGAAGATGATGATTTAATAAAAATCCCTCTAATACCGGAGGACCAGATAACATTTACAGTTTATTACGCTTATCTCAAATCAGCTACACTGTCATCAGAAGTAGAAGCCTTATTTAAGCTCATTAAATCATATGAATAGAAAAAAACTCTAACTATCAACTACCTGATAGCTAGAGTTTTTTACATTATAGGTATTAGACTAAAGCACGAAGAAATAGGATATGATCGCCGAATCTTTTCATTTACCTGATACCATTCAACGAGATTCCCAACTATAAATCTACAAAGTGTCGATAAAAAAGAACACCCCGAAAGGTGCTCTTTGTAAGTATCGTAATTCTTTCGAATTAACGTTTACTAAATTGTGATGCTTTACGAGCTTTCTTAAGACCTGGTTTGGAAAGTATGGATTTCAGTTGGACTAAAAACAGCGTAATATCAAGGATTTTCTGAACAATATCTACTTTTTAATTTCATAAAATCTGAATCAATAGATTATAAATAGGGGAATAGTTTAGGTCTCTAAGCATTAAAATAATACACCTAACTTTGGTCACCGTTTTTTAGTTATTCACTCTTTTTTCGGATAGTGTTTTTAAAGTTATGATGTAAAATGCCGCAATTAAAACACTATACATCATAATCGGAGGATAGACAATTAAAGATAGAATCAATCCCACTCCTTTAATTATTAGGTCAGGTATCAATAACTTTCTATATTGTGCGGTAGCTTCAAGTAATTCTTTCTGATCTATATTGGGTTTATCAATTACTTTATGTAAAAACCAGTTTGCTACCGTTGAAACAATAACAATCAGTCCATAAAAGAGCTGTGCCGTATGATTCATGAAATGACTACTAACTATTCCAGTAGCATAGGGCATAAATGAAACAAAAAATAAAAGATACAAATTCTTTCAAATTTCTCCCTTTTCAACTTGGCTAACTTGACCTGCATTACCTAGGTTGCTTTGCTTTAAATTATACTTTTTTCTTAAACATTTGATACGAGTAGGTATTTCTTGTGAGTAATTTTCATCAAAAAATTTCATATATAATCTCCCTATAATCATGGAAAAGTAGTAAAAATAGTTGTTATCCTAGTTGATTAAAAAAATCTCTGATTTCCTCATCTTTTATAAAATAATATATAATTTTCCCCTCTCTTCTAGTATCCAAGATGTTTTGATTGGCTAGTTTACGAAGATGGTGGGAGCAGATGCCATACTGAGATTTAGTAAACAGGCTATATCACAGACACAGAGTTCTTCGACGGCAAGGAGATAAAAGATGATATTTATCTGTTTATTATCGGTAAACTTTGATAAAATACGAAGTGATTTTTGGACTTTTTCCTTTTCAAGGTAGTTCGTTGCGGTTGTAACATTTTGTTGATTAATAACATCCACTTGGCAGATACTATCTTTTTTCATAATTTTTTCTCCTAGCCGAACACAGTCCTTAGCATATCAAAGCTGTTGTTTTCAATCAGGATATACATCCCCAATCCTAAATAAACAACGGCAATAAACCATCTGCTATATTTTTCCAAAGTTTCTCCAACAGAAGGGACTTGTGCCAATTTTTGGGCAGAAAAAACCAAGAGATAAATCATGACTAGAAAGGTAAGTAAAGCCACTATCAAATTCGCTAAATTTAAGGTAATAAAATATGGGACAAAAACACCAATATTGTCAGCACCACAACTTGCAAAAGTAATCATAGCGACTAGAAAAATCAGGTTTTTATCATCTTTGCGCAAACTATCTTTTGCAATAGCTTCTCCATCAGAATCTCCTAAAAGCAAAACTTTGAGTCCTAGGAAAATTGGAATCAAACCGAGCAAACCTAAAATCTCTTTACTAGGAATATAATTTAAGACAAATGCAAAAAGTAAACTTAGCAATATTAGACTAACAGAGCCTAGAAATTGTCCTAAATAGATGTTAATGATGTCTTTTCTGCTTTTTCTTTTGGCAAAAAATAACATTAGGATAATAAGTAAGTCTACGGCTGTCCCAGAATACAGGATTATTGAAGTAACAACATTTTGAATCATAAAACACCTCATTCAAATATATTTTTGAATGTATTCTAACATTAAACTTTGTAGATGTCAACTTAAAATCCACCAATTAATAATTGCATGTCAATATTTGTATTGTGAAACTAGTTTCAGAAATATATAGTCTTAAAGTATGTCCACTGCCAATGGTTTTTTCAATATTTAAGAGGAGATTTATAATTGAACAAGTTTAATCGTAATCTAAAATGTTTAAAACCTAGTAATTCTAAGGAAGATTTGTACCACGAATTTCATAACTCTGATTGGTTTAAAAAATACATGTTACAAAATTATCACCGTGGTTCACTGAAGGAAGCTAGTAAAATTGATAAAGCAACTATTTATTGTGGTAATGCACTCGATGTATTACACGTATTAAAAAATGATTCTATTTCCGCAATTGTTACTTCTCCTCCTTATTATAATGCAAAAGAATATTCAAATTGGCCCAATATATATTACTTCCTATATGACATATATAATATAGCTCTTGAACTCTTCAGAACGTTAAAAGATGGAAGTTCAATGCTATTTAATATATTCGACTATTTTGATAACGAAAGAATTATTGCACAATCCGCAATGGGAAATAAAAGAATGATTCTTGGAGCTTATATGTTGGATATTTTTGAAAAAATTGGTTTTAGAATTGATGGAAATATCATTTGGGATAAAGGGGAAATCCAAGGAAACCGGAATTTTAATCAAGGAATTTTAGGCCCATATTATCAATCACCACTTAATTGTTGGGAACATATATTTATCCTTTCCAAAAAAAAACTTCTAATACTATAAAACTTCACTCGAATATAATACAACTACATCCAGTAGTCAAAATGGTAAAAGAAAAGAATATTTGGTCCGACTACCGCTCCATATCCATCAAAAATCCCTAGTATGATTATTGAATATTTAAATAAAAACGATACTGTCTTAGATCCTTTCCTTGGCAGTGGAACTACTTGTGTTGTTGCTAATAGTTTTGGTGTGAATTCTATCGGTATTGAGTTAAACGAGAACTATTATACTTTATGTAAAAACATAATAAAAGAAAGCACCAATGAACAACTTAATTTATTTAATTTTTAGAGTAGTATACAAGCTATTCTATCTAAATTAGTATAATAGATCATTGCTCTAAATTTAGATATATCTTAGTAGTTCATTATAAAATTTAATATTAAAAAGAGCCTGGGACAAAATAGTTCTCAACCACAAAAAGCTAGAGATTTCCAATTGCGGAACTCTAGCTTTTTAATTTTGAGTCGTTCTCTTATTCTGAAAGTTATACACTAAACATTTTACAGTTTATTTATATCAATTACACGTTTATATATTTTCACCTTATGCTCAAACGATTCTTTGCCACCTTCAAGGTAGTTTACAATATGTTTTTTTATTTTATCGTCACTTGGATATCCACTTTGTTCAACCCATCCATGTTCTCCATCCGATTCCATCAAAATAACTAAATCAGACATTGCATTTGTTACTATTGTTGCGTTGTGAGTGGCTATAATAATCTGACGTTTGTTTTTAACATCTCGTAATATCTGCACTAAATTATTGTATATATATCGTGAATCTAGATTATCTTCTGGTTGGTCTATAAGTAATGGTCGATTATCATTTGTGAATTCTGAATAGGCAAGAATAAAATCAAGCATGGCAACTACCTTCTGACCTAAACTTAAACGTGTTACCTCCTTAAAAATTATTTTCTTGTTTCCATCTGTCACTTTGGAGTTGATATTAAATTCAAGATATAAATTTTCACAATTATTATAAACATCCTCTAAATATAGCTGAATTAAATTAATATTAACTTTATTCCAGAGCTCAAAAATTTCATTCAATAACATATCGTCTGCTTCTTTTAGATATACATCATCATTCAACCTACTATTTTGGGCAAATTTTTTTATTGAATATTCACCCTTGAGGTTCCTATTATTCATTAAGTCTACAAAAGTCGCAAAACCACTTCTATCAAAAATCATTGAAAAATAATCGATGATTTCCCCACATGTTAAACGATATCCTTGAAACGAATTATCTAAATTTTTCCCCTCAGGAAGAACCAAAAATAAAAATTTTCAGGTAATACAAATTTTTTTTGTTGACTATACAATATTTGTAGCTTCCCTGATTGATTATCATTGAATGGACTTATTAGTGATAATATTTTTATTTTTTTGTTCTTCTAATCGCTTATCTTCATTCAGAATGAATTGGTCAATTTCGCCTGTTGAAGATATTTTACTAGAAACTTGATATTTTTTTATACTCTTTTTATCTTTAGCTATTACTTCATACAAATAATCACTTATTCTGTCATCACTAGCAATATTTACAAGTTGATTTACTGAATATCTATTATCAAACATTTGGTCTATTAAGCTTAATTTCTTTTGTTTGGAAACTTTACTAAGTTGAGCACTCTCTTGAACTTCATATATTGATAAATATTGTTCTCTAATTTTCTCCGTTAAACGACTTTCATAATACCAATAACTTGATGTAGCTTTTGTTTTAACGTCAAAAGTGTCATATATGTCTTCCTCATTCTTCTGAGTAGGTAAATTTAACTCAACCAAATATTCTTTCTTTGACATCTCATACAAAATATATACCCTTGAGTGTTGAGAGAGAAATTCAAATTTTTGTTTCGTATCTGCTTTTTGAGACAATACAAATTGAATCAAATCTAAAATCGTACTTTTTCCAGTTCCTCTTCCTCCAATTAAACAATTTAGGGATTCCGAAAATTTAATAACAAATTCTGAATTATTCTTTAGCAGGTACGAGTTACTGAGGGTTGGTACATATATTCCACGTATAGCTTTCGCCTTGCTGATTTCTGGATTCATTAGTTCAATGGATACATCATATTCTGATAAAGCTTCTCGGAGCTGTTCATAGTTTCTTTTACTAAATTTTATCCACATCGGATTAATTGAATGTTCCTCGACACAATGTGAATCATTGTCAAGAATAAATGATGGTACATTCTTTTTTAAATATTTCGTAAGATAGCTATTGATATCATCTATTTTGGCAATATTTGATACGCCTATGAATCGAGCGTAAGCCTTAGAAAAAAGTTTTTTCTTGTAAGCATTTGAAAAATGCCCCTCTTTAAATACATCTGAACTATTCATATGAGCTATGTAGGCAAAACAATCTTTATAGATAAATTTCTCCAATACTTCCAAACTCGCCTTAAAAGATCCTTCCTTGATACTCATTAGATTAAAGTTAAGCCATTTTTGAATGAAACTAGCTTTACTGTTAGGAAAAGCTACCAGCACATGCACCTTATCTGCACAAGAAATTTCCACTCCGTTTATTACTTCAATATATTCTTTACATTTATTCTGAAATAAATCAGATACTAATTTAATAGCTGTCTTTAATTTTTCTATACCTGATATAGTATTATGATCCGAGACTACAACAACCGATATATTTTCATTGTAAAGACTTTGAGCAATAGTTAAAAAGGCAACTTGTTCTTTTTCGCTACTGAATCCATTCATAAAATAGTTTTCATATAAAACCTTTTCCCCTTTATCTATTTGAAGAAAGTCTTTTGGAAATATTTTTTGATTTCTAATCTCTTTAATATAGTCATCAATAGTTAAATTATTCCAATCATTCTCTGGCAAGTCTTTCCATTTTTTAAATAATCTATAATCATGAGATTCTGGAGTATGTACATGAAACAATGTCTTACGGTAACTACCAAATTTATTTTTTTCGCCACGAATTGTCTTATATGCTCGTTCTGCTTCTAAGTTAATTTTTTTGCTCATCTATTTCCCTCCTTTAGCAGTTCTCAATATATCAATGACTTATCTAGAATATTTTTTTCTATTATTGCCTATTAACAAATTCAATATCATAGTTCACTTACAAGTCAGCAGATTCATAACACCTTGTGCATCTCTAAAAAGATGCATGTAGACATCATGATTCTCTTGTTCCCTTAACAATTCCCTTGTAATTTCTTTAAAACTTTCTGAATCAAAATAGTGAGCTGGTATAGGAGGTAAACTTCGCTCAAAATACTCTCTATTTTCTTTTTCAAAAGAATAAACATCTATGCTATTTTCTTCAGACATCAACTCTAAACTTATCATTGTAAACTATCTCCTATCATTCTCTAAACTCAAATTCACTCATGTTCACACAAAGTGACATTTACAGCATTTAAAGAGATATCTTAATTTTTTTATATCATATCTACATTATAACATACTTATGAAGAAAAATAATATCCATCAAGGACCTCATAAATTCCAACATCTTGCTAAACAAGCAGGTTTTTCTCTTGAGGCCATTTCAGAAGCACTTACTCATAGTGACATCCAAATAACGAAGACTTATGTCAATACTTCTGAAAAAGTAAATCAAACAGCAGGAGAAATAGCCTTTAGAAGTCTCAAAAAGCAATAGGGTGAACTTGGGGTGAATTTTTGGGTGAACTTTAGTTTTTTGAACAAAAAAAGACATCCAAGAGAAAATTCTTGAATATCTGTAAACGTTGATAGTATCGTATTGATTAACGTTTTGAGGCAACTGACTTTGTCAGATCGCAGCCACATTTGTAAGCGACTAAAGTCGCAACAACTGTGTCAATTGCACCAATTTAGTAAGAAAGTATAAAAAAAGAACACCTCGAAAGGTGCTCTCTGTAAGTATAGTAATTCTTCCGAATTAACGTTTACTAAATTGTGATGCTTTACGAGCTTTCTTAAGACCTGGTTGGGGCACCACTTATTTCATCTAATTTCAAAGTGTTTTAAAATCAACGTTTTCATAAGCTTTCAAAAAATAAAATTTCAACTAATTTTAAGCAATTTCATCAAAATAAGGTAAACTTTCATCAAAAATAAGCAAAAATCGAACCAGAATATCAAAAGTTTCCCTTATATAAAATTTTTACATATATACTAATTTGTTTCCATTCATTAGAAAAGAGAGCCAACGCTCTCTTTCTTTTTATCTATTATATTTTCGTTTGCCAGCTAAAGCAAGTAGGCCAACACTTGCTCCAAGCAAGGCTAGGAGATTCGATTCTTTCATTCCAGTGTTTGGAAGTTGTTTCTTAGGTTCTACTTTGGCATTTGTAGTTTGTGCAGGTGCTTGATATGTTTTATCGTCTCTAGTCCCTACGGTTACTTTTTCTGCTTTGTAATCAACCACATGCCCGTTGTTATCTACAACTGGTACTGGCTTGTAACCAGCTTTTTCAAGTTCTTTACGTTTAGCATCTGCAAGCTCTACCAAGCGTTTTGTTTCTGCTTCTTCAAACTTCGCTTTGGCAGTTTCGTAAACATTCTTCGCTTCAAGTGCTTTAGCACTTTTAACTTCAAAGTCTGCCTTAGCTTCACGTTGTGCTTTTTGTGCAACTTGGAGAGCTTTCTCTGCTTGTTCAAGTTCAACTTTTAGATCCGCCAAACGAGTTTTCGCATTTTTAAGGTCTGCAAGCTCTTTTTCGGCTTGTTTAACTTTAGCTTGAGCATCTTTGAGTGCTTGTTCAGCTTCAGATACCGCTTTAGATTTAGCTTCTGCTGAAACTTTCATTGAGTCCAATTTAGCTTGCTCAATTTCCAAAGCCTTATTTGCTTGCCCAAAACTGAATTTAGCGATAACTTCACGCCCACGAGCGCTTCTTGCTTCAATTTCTTTTTGAGCATGTGACACTAACAAGTTGTTTACCAAGGCATTTGCATTAGCTAAATCAACAACTGCTTTGTCATGACGAGTTTTAGCACGCTCTAAGTAAGTTTGTGCTTTAGCAAGAGGACTACCTTCTTTTTTCAATGCGTTCAACTTAACAGTTGCACTACGCAAAGTTGAGTTAGCTTTTTCCAAGCCTTTGTCTGCTGCTTCAATTTGCTCACGGACAGCGCCTACTGCTTTTGCAGTATCTTTCAAACGTTGAACTGCATCAGCTACACGACGTTCAAAAACTTCTTTCTTCAAAGGATTCTCAATAGGAGTTGTATCCCAAGTTGAGCCATTTGTAAGTGAGCTACGGACAGAAGTTAGAAAGTGCGTAGTGTAGAAATCGTCCGTTTTGCTCTGAGCAACCCCACCAAAGTAAGCTGTTTCACTAGGTGAGTCAAATTGTAAAACCCCTTGAGTATGAGCATAGTCATTCTTAGTTGAAATCAACTGTACAAAATGATTGTACAAGGTTTCTTTCATCTCGCCCAAAGTCTTACGGTAAACACCATCTTCATCATCAAAATCATGTGAAGCAAAGGTAGTCACAGAGTTTTCATAGTATTGTCCACCACGTGCTTCAACATCTGCATCAGTTGTAGGCATGTTATACTCTTTGGCAACCTTGTTGATACCCTTAGCATAGTGTCCTGAACCACCTTTTTTACGGTATTCTTGTCGCATACTATTTGAATAGTTTACTTTCACATACTCGTCTGCAATCTTTTGAGCAAATTCCAATGAGGTTTTAGATAGAACTGCATCTGGTAGTCCAAGTTGTTTACGAGCTTGATTTAGCAAGTCAGCTACAAAGTAGTTCAATTCATCACGGATTTCTTTAGGTAGATTGTTGATGTCATAGCGAGTAGTGTCTTCCAACTCGTTTTTCGTTTGAACATACTTGTTGTTAGCATTTGCAACTTGTGTACGAACAACTCGATTATACAACTCAGTTGTACGTTTGTTACGTTCCTCAGTAGACAAAGCACTGTTGTCAGCAAGGTTGTAAGCAATCGTATCTTTTACTGCTTGTACAAAGCTAGGGTCAAGAGTAATTTCTGGAAGATGTGTAGCACGGATTTTACTGTTGTAATCCCCTGCTTTATCATACTCATCATTCGCCTTCGCATAAGCAATCTGAGCATCAGCTTTCGTTTTATTCAAGTCTTCAATTTCTTTAGTTGAAGTAGCAATCTTAGATTCAGCATCTTTTACAGAATTTTGGTACTCTTGTTCTTTAGGTTTAGCTTCTTCAACACGTTTTTCGTTTGACTCTACTGAACTTTTAGCATCTTGTTCTTCAAAACGAGCATCAGTTTGAGCTTTACGGGCTTCTGGGAGCTTAGTATCGTTCAAGATAGCTTCTTTTTCAGCAGCTTCTTTTTCTGCCTTTTCCAAAGCACCTTTCGCTTCATCTACTTCAGCTTGTTTAGTAGCAACTGCTTTTTCTTGCGCAGCTACTTCGTCAGCAGAAACAATAGTTGCATTTTTAGCAGTGGATACCGCTTTTTCTGCTTGAGTAACTTCACCTTTTGCAGTTTCTACACCTTGTTCTGCTTGTTTAACTTGCTCTGTAGTAGGCAGTTCCTTTTCAGCTTTTTCTACGTTTTCTTGTTTTTCTTTTACAGTAGACTCAGAGTCTTTAACAACATCATCTTTTTGCGCTACAGTTTCTTTTGCTTTATCTGCATCTTCTTGGGTTTGTTTAGCAGTAGCACCAAGTTCAGCGACTTCTTCCTTAGTAGGAGTTTTCACTTCTACTTTCTTAGGCGCTTCTTTTTCTACCAAAGCTGGTTCGTTTTTAGCGTCTGTTGGAAGTGGTTGTTTAACCTCACTAGCGTGAGCAGTTCCGATTGTTCCGACAAGACCAGTTGCGACTGCAGAAATAACCGCGCCTGTATACAATTTTTTGGCAGTACCATGACTATTTTCCGTAGTTTTTGACATTTATAAACTCCTTTGTACAATGCCCTATGCATTTTATTAAACTATAGTACCATTTTACCATACTTTTTTTGTTTTTGGATAGTTTATTATACTTATTTTTAGAGAAAACAGATAGTAAAATGGTAGATAACATGGAATACAATAAATTACAAAAGCATATCGCATTCCGCATACGTGAATGCAGAAAAGCACAGGGATTAAGTCAAGAAAAATTATCTGAAATCGCTGGGCTAGGTGTTAAAGCGATTCAAAATATAGAGAACATGAAGTATGATTTTAAAATTAAAACTCTTGAATCCGTGATCAAAGCCCTAAATCTAACGGTCGAGGAGTTCTTTAATCTACAATCATATGAATCAGAAAGAGAAGACTCCCCAGAAATACTTTTTGAAAATTTAACAAAGTTACCCAAAGAAAAACAAGGAAAAATTATATCCTCATTTAATGAGATTGTAAAGAATATCAAATAAACCCAGCCAATAAATTTTGGTTGGGTTTTAATATTACTTAATTTTTAAATTATCAGAATAGTACTGTTCAATACGATTTTGTTCTTCATGCCATTGATATTCTTCATATAACTCTTCTGCAACTTTTTCTAAATTATCCGATAAAACTTCTAGATATTGTTTTCCGGATAATGCTTGCAAGTTAGTTTGTTCGACTGCCTTAGTAATCTCAGGTATTAGAATTGGAATTTCCAAAGAAATCGCTCCTAGTCCTAACGCTAATTTTACATTCTTAAAATTTTCTATATTTTTGTAATGATTTGATTCGCTTTCATGCAGTATAGAAAAATTTCTAAATTTTTTTAATAGCTCATCATCCATCTTTTTCCTACCCGTCGAAAGGCTATAGTACAAAGTACCTTTTGAGCTGTAATATTCCGCTACATGTTCTTTAATAAATTTTTCCTTAGTATATTTTTTTCTTTTTGACCGCGTACTTTTACGTTTATTTTCTTCAATTTCTTTCTGTACTTGATATTGTTCTTTAATAATTTCAGG
>JXRG01000023.1:0-31559 GCA_000831085.1 Streptococcus sp. DBCMS | reverse complement strand
TTAAATTTATAAGTAAAGAATTAATAATAATGAATTCATCACCATTCAAACCATTTTGTTTCCTTATGTTATCGTTAGTATCCAACTCAAAGTGATAAATATGAACTCATTAAATTTATAAGTAAAGAATTAATAATAATGAATTCATCACCATTCAAACCATTTTGTTTCCTTATGTTATCGTTAGTATCCAACTCAAAGTGATAAAATATTTGACAAAAATTAAAGATATAGACATGATAAAATTGATTTATTGTATGTAACTCATCTGATGTACTTAGAAAATTAACAATTAACTTTTCATTTTCTTTTGATAGATGAACTATGTCATCCAAATTAAGATCAGGCATAGGTATTAAACTTTTATTATTCATTATATAATTCCCCATTCATATTGTTGAACTAGTACCACCATACATTACAAATGAAACTACTCCCCCTTCAGCGCATCAAACTTGGCTTTCATAGTTGGGTTTTTTCGGGTCAATTTTTTTACTGAAACATCTTCCAATTTGTTATTGGCGAGGCGGAGTTGGTTTTCGGATGTGGTTAGGAATTTCTTAACCTCTTCCATGCGTTTGATGGCCTTATCAATTTCGTCGATGGCTTTACCAAAGTTAGTTGAAGCTGAATTGTAGTTCTTGGCAAAGGCTAGTTTAAAGGCATCCAAATCTTCCTCAAAATGCGTAATATCGATATTCTGCTCCCGAACCAAGGCCAATTCTTGTTTGTATTTTAGGGAATTAAGCGCCGCATTTCTCAAAAGCCCAATCAACTGGATAAAGTACTGAGGACGGACGACATACATCTTCTCATACTCGTGGCTGACGTCAACAATCCCTGTGTTAAAGTAGTCGTTATCTGCTTCTAGCATGGTCACCAGAACCGCATATTCGCAGTTTTTCTCCCGACGGTCCTTGTCCAATTCCTTGTAGAAGTCCGCATTCTTGTGCTTCTTCTCTGTTCCATCCGCTTCATTTTTCATTTCAAACATGATGGAAATGAATTCTAGACCATTTTCATCAAAATCACGGAAGATAAAGTCCCCCTTAGAGCCTCGCGCAGAGACCTTGTTATCCTTCTCAAAGTAGGCATTTGGAAAGGCAAAACTGCGAACCTTGTTAAATTCACTCTCTGCATACTGTTCCAGACTTTCCCCGATAGCTTTTGTAGATTGTTGGGCTTTGAAATTCTTGTAAAATTCTACTTGTTCACTAGCAGCCTTGAGCTGGGCTTCGTAATTCTGCTTAACAGAAGCCAAAGACAACTCATTTTCCTTTTCTTGCAAGAGGAGCTGGTTTTTAACTTGATCCCGTTCTTTTTCTAGGTCAGAAAGGGTTTTTTGCAGTTGATTTTCATGCTCCAAACGCAAGGTAGCCAGTTGGTTTTCCAAGGCCTGCACTTCCTTGTCTTTAGCCAATAAAGCCTCATGACTGGTCTGTTCAACCTCTTTCTTAGCCAGTTCTTTCTCTGTATCAAAGTTTTGGATTTGACTCTGTAATTGCGCAATTTCTTGGTCCTTCTGAGCCAGTTTAGACTGTTGCTCATTCATGGCCTTTTGCTCAGCCAAGGCCAGCTCCTGCTTCATGCGATCGTGTAATTCCTTATCAAACTCAGCTGTTCTCACTTGGGATAAAAGTTCGGCATACTGACTTTCATTTACTGTAAAGACTTCCCCACAGTTGGGACATTTGATTTCGTTCATAACCTTCCTCTTTCTAGACTTCTGTAACCATTATATCATGCCTGGGGGAAAATCAAAAACAGTGAGTCGAAACCCACTGTTTATATCTGTTACTTTAAATTTTTTCCAAGGCCAAGCGCAAATCTTCAATCAAATCCTCTACATTTTCAAGACCGATAGACAAGCGGATTTGGTTTGGTGTGACACCTGCTGCTTCTAGGTCTTTTTCTGACAATTGACCGTGAGTGGTTGTCGCAGGATGGACAACAAGAGATTTGGCATCTGCCACGTTTGCAAGGTCAGAGAAGATTTCCAAATTATCAATTACCTTGCGAGCTTCTGTCTCTCCGCCTTTAACATGGAAGGTAAAGATTGAACCAACACCTTTTGGCAAATATTTCTCAGCCAAGGCATGATATGGACTGTCAGCTAGTTTTGGATAATTTACCTTCTCTACCTTAGGATGATTTACAAGGAAATCAACAATTTTCTCTGCATTTTGCACGTGACGTTCAACACGAAGGGAGAGAGTTTCAAGCCCTTGGAGCAAGAGAAAGGCATTAAATGGCGACAAGGCAGCACCTGTATCACGGAGCAATTGAACACGAACAGCGATAATAAAGGCTGCTGCACCCACATCACGAGTATAGCTCAAGTTATGGTAACTTGGATCTTCCTCAACAAATTGAGGGAACTTCCCTGAAGCTGCCCAGTCAAAACGACCGCTGTCCACGATGACACCACCAATAGTCGTACCATGTCCACCGATAAACTTAGTTGCAGAGTGAATGGCAATATCTACACCGTGAGAAAAGACGTTAATTAAATAAGGTGTGGCAAAAGTGTTGTCCGAAACGAGAGGAATCTGGTGTTTATGCGCAATCTCAGCCAATTTTTCCAAGTCAGGAATGTTAATCAAGGGATTCCCCAAGGTTTCAATCAAGACAAGCTTGGTATTGTCATTGATAGCTGCTTCTACTTCTTCCAAATTATCCACATCCACAAAGGTTGTTGTGATTCCATAACGAGGAAGGGTTTCTTTCAAGAGGTTGAAGGTCCCACCGTAAATAGTTGACGCCGCTACCACATGGTCACCTGCGTGAGCAAGCGCCAAAATAGTGTAGGTTACAGCAGCCATTCCTGATGCTGTCGCTAGTGCTCCAACACCACCTTCAAGAGCAGCGATTCTTTCTTCAAATGCCGCTGTTGTAGGGTTGGTAATACGAGTATAAATGTTCCCTGGTTTTCTCAAGGCAAACAAATCGGCACCTTCTTGCGTGTCATCAAAAACAAAGGATGTTGTTTGATAAATCGGTACTGCACGAGACTTGGTCGCTGGATCAACTACTTGCCCAGCATGTAATTGTAGAGTTTCAAATTTAAAATCACGAGTCATATGACGACCTCCAAATAGCTTCATTAGGGATATTGTATCATCTTGGGCTAGTCTTTTCCAATACCGTTTTTCTATATTTTGATATAAGGAACAACTATGACTAGTCTTACACATCAAACAAAAAAGCACGATTCACTCGTGCTCATTTCTTTAATCGACATAAGTATCTTCGTTTTTGTTGAGGAAGGCGTATGGTAAGCCCATCAAGAGACCCCCACCGATAAAGTTTCCGACAAAGGTTACACCCCAGTGACGAAGAATATTAGGTATGTCAAAATTAGCAATTGAATCAGCTGCAACACTAAACTTGACAATCGCAAAAGAAGCAAAGTTCGCAGCAATGTGTTCGTTTGTTAAGAATACAAACATGTAAATCGCTGACAAAACAAGCCAAAGTTTAGCCCCACCGTCTTTCACCAAAACAAATGAAAGAATAGCAATGTTTACAAAGATATTGGCTAAAATACCTTCAAGCAAGACTAGCTCATTGGAACGGCCTAACTTCATCTCTACAACTCCTGAAATGAAGCTATCATGTGTTAGATTTGCAAAGGCTGCTGAGTGGGCAAAGCCCCAACCTGCTATCAAAGCTCCGATAAGGTTGAACAAGGTACAGTATAGTAAAATCTCAGCTGTTTTTCTCCATGAGATTTTTTTCAAGAAACTACCAGCTGTTAAAAACATCATATTTGAAGTTACCAGTTCAGCATTAAAGAAAACAATGTAGCTAATCCCCAAGCAAAAACAAATGGGAAGAGAAAACGTCCACTACCTGGAGCGATCTTATTAATCAAGTCAGCCCCAACTGCGCCTGCAGCCGTACTAAATGTTAGAAAGGCACCTGCAAACATGGAACGAATCGCATACTTAAACTTACTTTGGCTATAAAGACTTTCTTTCTTCTTGCAAGCAAATTCAATCTTTGAGATAAATTCTGAAGAGACCATAAAAAACTCCTAAACTTTTATTTGTGATAATTATAACATAATTCTTGTTTTCTAGAAAGCGTTTTCCGTAAATTTCTAAAATATTTATCTTAAAAATCTTTATCCTAAGCCTTATTATCCTTTTTCATAAGAACTATTTTGATTCTATTTGTTGACAAAAAAACCAGTGAAATAGCACTTCACTGGTTCATTCATTCTTAATATCGTTGTCTATACGGTTGATTAAAGGCCTTCAAAATATCCTCAGAAGTCTCAGAATAAGCTTTTGATTCTTTAAAGATTCCTTTGACGATTATACGCTCGGTCGCATTATAATCAACACAGGTAACCAAAGTAATCTCCTTTACGCCGTCACGATCTTCGATTTCATCTACACGGTCTGGTGTAACACGTTTTACCTCTGTAATCTCATAAGTATAAACTTTATCCTTATCCGTCAGATAAATTTTCATACCTGCTTTGGCATTGACCAAAGGTGAGAAGAGCATTTGACTGGCATTTTCAGCAGTAAAGATATGGTGACTGGCTAGAGAATAGTTTCCTTCCCCCATTTTTTGGTCTGGTTTCATGGTCCCTGCTCCGTAGAACAAGTTTACATTATCCAACCCTTTGAAAATAGGGAGGTTAATCTCTACTTCGGGAATAGCAATACCTCCAATAACGGGAAGTTTCTGAGCATCCCATTGTGAAGCCAATACAGCTTCAGATGAAATAGACTTAACAGAGTCAAAATCAAAATTTCCTTCGGTTTTTAGATTTTCATCTATATTTTCCTTAGTGACTTGATTGACTTGGTATTTATTGGTATTCCATACCAAAAAGATATCGCGAATCTTTGAATTAAAAATCAAGGCTAAGGAAAGAAGAATTAAGAAACCCGCTAAAATATTGATAAATAGATTTCTGCGCTTATTTTTCTTACTCTTTTTATTTTTCGTTTTTTTATGAGCCATTATTCTGCACCTTCTGTTTCAATTTCAGCCCCAACTTCTTCTTTTTCTGCCGCAGCAACCGTTGTAAAGGTCACAATCTTAGCATCCTGATCTAGACGCATTACCTTAACTCCCATAGTTGAGCGTCCAGTTTGTGAAATATTGGCAACATTTGTACGGATCATGACACCTGTATCTGTGATAATCATCAAGTCTTCATCCCCCTTAACAGTGAGGAGACCTGCCAGAGGACCATTCTTCTCAGCAACATTGGCTGTCTTCATCCCTTTACCACCACGGCCTTTAGTAGGATATTCAGTAGCAAGTGTACGTTTACCATATCCTTTTTCAGTGATGATAAGAACTTCGTCTTGGTTTGTAATCACGCTAGCGCCAACTACGGTGTCACCCTCACGAAGATTGACCCCTCGGACACCTGTCGCGATACGGCTCATGCCACGAACAGCTGATTGATTAAAGCGAACAGCATAACCAAACTTGGTACCAATGATAATATCCGTATCTTCTTCTGTCAGCAAGACATTAATTAATTCGTCTTCATCCTTGAGATTCAAGGCTTTCAGTCCATTTTGACGAATGTTAGCAAACTCTTTGACACTGGTTCTCTTCACGATACCGTGACGAGTTGTAAAGAAGAGATAGGCGTCATCACTACGTTCAGACTCAACGTTGATAATGGTCTGAATGCTCTCACCTTCGTCCAACTTCAATAGATTGACAACTGGCAATCCCTTAGCAGTACGACCGTATTCAGGGATTTCATAACCTTTAAGGCGGTAGACACGTCCTTTATTAGTAAAGAAGAGCAGATGATCATGGGTGCTGGTTGAAACCAGCTCACGCACAAAGTCATCATCCTTAACCCCAGTACCTTGAACCCCACGGCCACCACGTTTTTGGGCAGTAAACTCACCTTGGTCCAGACGTTTGATGTAGCCCTTGTTCGAAAGGGTAATCAAGACATCCGTTTCTTCAATCAAATCTTCATCTTCAAGAGTTAAGACTTCACCGACCATCAACTCCGTACGACGTTTGTCACCAAACTTGCGTTTGACTTCGTCCAATTCCTCTTTGATGATTTGCGCCACGCGCTCAGGCTTGGCAAGGATATCAGCCAAATCTGCAATCAAGGCAATCAATTCATCATATTCAGACTGAATCTTATCACGTTCCAATCCTGTCAAACGACGAAGACGCATATCAAGGATAGCTTGACTTTGACGTTCAGAAAGCTTGAACTTGCTCATCAACTCAGCTTGCGCTTCCGCATCTGTTTCACTGGCACGAATGATACGAATCACTTCGTCGATATGGTCAAGTGCAATTAAAAGACCTTCTAAGATGTGCGCACGCGCCTCCGCCTTTTCCTTGTCAAAACGAGTACGGCGAACAACCACTTCTTTTTGGTGCTCGATATAAGCATCCAAAATTTGACGAAGGGACAAGATTTTTGGCACACCATTTTCAATCGCCAACATGTTGAAACCAAAGTTGGTTTGCATCTGGGTCATCTTGAAGAGGTTGTTAAGGATAACGTTGGCAGACGCGTCGCGTTTAACCTCGATTACAAAGCGAACGCCTTCACGGTTGGACTCATCACGTACGGCTGTAATGCCTCAATTCGTTTTTCCTGAACCAAGCGAACAATATGCTCATGTACCTTGGTTTTATTAACCATATAAGGGAATTCCGTTACAACAATCCGCTCACGACCCGTCTTAGTGGTTTCAATCTCTGTACGAGAACGAAGGACAATGGAACCTTTACCAGTCTCATAAGCCTTATGGATACCTGATTTCCCCATGACAAGAGCACCAGTCGGAAAATCTGGACCAGGCAAGACTTCCATCAAGTCCTTAGTCGTCACTTCAGGATTATCCATAACCAACTTCACTGCATCAATGGTTTCACCCAAGTTGTGAGGTGGAATATTGGTTGCCATCCCAACAGCGATACCAGTTGCCCCATTGACCAAAAGGTTTGGAAAACGAGCTGGCAAAACCAAGGGTTCACGTTCGTTAGCATCGTAGTTATCTACGAAATCAACTGTGTTTTTATTGATGTCACGAAGCATTTCCAGAGCAATCTTGCTCATACGTGCCTCAGTGTACCGCTGCGCGGCAGCACCGTCCCCGTCCATAGAACCAAAGTTTCCATGCCCATCAACAAGCATGTAACGGTAGCTCCACCACTGAGCCATACGAACCATGGCTTCGTAAATAGAGGAATCTCCGTGTGGGTGGTATTTACCCATAACATCCCCTGTAATACGGGCTGATTTTTTATGTGGTTTGTCTGGTGTAACACCTAGTTCATTCATTCCGTATAGAATACGACGGTGAACAGGTTTTAAGCCATCTCGAACATCAGGAAGGGCCCGCGCAACGATAACGCTCATGGCGTAGTCGATAAAGCTGGTCTTCATCTCCTTTGTCAGATTGACATTCACTAAATTTCTATCCTGCATTAATAAATGCCTCATTTCACTATTAGTAATTAGATATATTATACCATAATTCGTCCTTCATTTCAGTCTTTGGAAATCACTAAAACGTTTACATCGATGACCGAATAGAATATTCGTGACAAAGCTTTTTAAAAGTGATAGAATGAAAGTGTCTGGGGATTCCCCTAAAAAAAATGAAGGAGATGTTTAGATAATGACTTCAACTAAACAACACAAAAAAGTGATCCTTGTTGGTGACGGTGCCGTAGGTTCATCTTACGCTTTCGCACTTGTTAACCAAGGAATTGCACAAGAGCTTGGAATTATCGAAATTCCACAATTGCATGAAAAAGCTGTTGGTGATGCGCTTGACCTTAGCCACGCCCTTGCCTTCACTTCACCTAAAAAAATCTACGCTGCTCAATACTCTGACTGTGCAGACGCTGACCTTGTTGTTATCACTGCAGGTGCTCCTCAAAAACCGGGTGAAACTCGCCTTGACCTTGTAGGTAAAAACTTGGCTATCAACAAATCAATCGTAACACAAGTTGTTGAATCAGGTTTCGATGGTATCTTCCTTGTTGCAGCTAACCCAGTTGACGTTTTGACTTACTCAACTTGGAAATTCTCTGGATTCCCTAAAGAACGTGTTATCGGTTCAGGTACTTCACTTGACTCAGCACGTTTCCGTCAAGCACTTGCTGAAAAATTGGATGTTGATGCTCGTTCAGTTCACGCCTACATCATGGGTGAACACGGAGATTCTGAATTTGCGGTTTGGTCACACGCTAACATCGCTGGTGTAAACCTTGAAGAATTCCTTAAAGACACTCAAAACGTTCAAGAAGCTGAATTGATTGAATTGTTCGAAGGTGTTCGTGACGCTGCCTACACAATCATCAACAAAAAAGGAGCTACATACTACGGTATCGCTGTAGCGCTTGCTCGTATCACAAAAGCAATCCTTGATGACGAAAATGCAGTACTTCCACTTTCAGTCTTCCAAGAAGGTCAATACGGTGTTAAAAACGTCTTTATCGGTCAACCAGCTGTTGTTGGTGCACACGGTATTGTTCGTCCAGTAAATATCCCATTGAACGATGCTGAAACTCAAAAAATGCAAGCATCTGCTAAGGAATTGCAAGCTATCATTGATGAAGCATGGAAAAACCCTGAATTCCAAGCAGCTTCTAAAAACTAATGAAAAGAAGGTTCTCAAACATGGGAACCTTTTTCTTTTTGCACAAAATCATAACTCAACTTTTCAAATAAACAATAAAAAAAGCCTGTCAGACAAGCTCGAATGCTTGATATGACAGGCTTTTTGAAAATTCATTATTTAACAGCGTCTTTAAGAGCTTTACCAGCTTTGAATGCTGGAACTTTAGAAGCTGCGATTTTGATTTCTTTACCAGTTTGTGGGTTGCGACCTTTACGTGCAGCACGCTCACGAACTTCAAAGTTACCGAAACCGATCAATTGAACTTTTTCACCAGCTGCAAGGTATTCAGTTACTGCTGCAAATACAGCGTCAACTGCTGCTGCTGAATCTTTCTTAGTCAATTCTGTAGCTTCTGCTACTTTAGCGATCAAATCTTGTTTGTTTGCCATGTTAACAAATCCTCCAAATAATTTCTAATTAACAAATATAATCATATCCTAAAATCGGCTATAGGTCAAGTCAAAAACACTATTTTGACCATTTTTTCTCTATTTTTTTAGGAATTGTAGCGAATTAGAATCGCCCAAGCATTCTCTCCAGTATGAGTTTGAATAATAGAGCCAGTTTCCAATACAGAGATTGGTTTCTCAACATAAGGTTGCAATAATGCCTTCATCTCATTCGCCCATTCGTTCGTTCCAGCATAGGAAATTCCAATTTCTGCAACTGATTTTTGGGAAAGAGTATTGGTTAATTCCTCAAGCCACTTTTTGAAAGTTTTCGCTCCACGTCCTTTGGCGATTGGTTGGAGTTCGTGGTTTTTCATCTGCATTACTACACGAATATTCAAGAGTGAGCTTAGTAAGCCTGTCACACGTCCAATACGACCACCCTTAACTAAGTTTTCTAGCGTCGAAACACCGATATAGAGTTCTGTATGATTTTTTACGTCCTCTACATGAGCCAAGATCGTTTCTAAATCTTTACCTTCTTTAGCAAGTTTTGCGGCTTCAACAACTTGGAACTTCATTGCTTGATCTGTAAAGGAACTATCAAGAACCGTTACATCAGCAGTTGAAAGGCTTGCCCCTTGGCGAGCAGCTTCCACAGTTCCAGACAAGGCATGGGACATGTGAATGGCGATAATTTGACTACCATCTTTACCTAGTTCTTCAAAGACCTCAGCAAACACTCCCACAGGTGGCTGACTTGTTTTAGGAAGATTCTTACTTTGTTGCATAAGATGAAGGAATTCTCCCTCTTTCAAATCTGCATCCGAATAAAGCACACTATCAATCATAACTGATAGAGGGACAACAGTGATATTTAATTCTTTAACTACTTCTGGTTCGATAGTAACAGAAGAGTCCGTTACAATTTTTACTTGTGTCATAATTCAATCTTTCTAGTCTTTTCGATAGGATTGGGATTTTCTCCTTTATTATATCAAAAAAATGATAAAAAATCATAAGTGATCCGATGAAAAGAACTGAATTTTTGGTATAATCTATCTATAGAAAAGTGAGGAACAGCTATGATTCGAAAACTTCAACCGATTATCACCATTATTCTTGGAGCTGCTATCTATGCCTTTGGTCTTACCTACTTTGTTGTTCCTTATCATTTATTTGAGGGAGGGGCGACAGGTATTACCTTGATTACCTACTATCTTTTTAAGGTTCCTGTCTCATTGATGAACCTCTTAATTAATATCCCTTTATTTATCCTGGCTTGGAAGATATTTGGACCTAAGACCCTCTACTCTAGCCTTCTAGGATCTATTTCACTTTCCGTTTGGCTAGCAATCTTTGAGCGCATTCCTTTGCACATCGACTTGCAAGGGGATCTCATCATTGTCGCTTTAGTCTCAGGTGTCTTACTAGGCGTTGGTTTAGGAATTATCTTTAATGCTGGTGGAACCACTGGTGGCTCTGATATCGTTGCCCGTATCCTCAACAAATACACCAATATTTCGATTGGGAAATTGCTCTTTGGGATTGACTTTTTTATCCTAATGTTGATTTTGATTATCTTCCAGGATCTTCGTCTAGTTACCTATACCCTCTTATTTGACTTTATCATCGCTCGTGTTATTGACTTGATAGGCGAAGGAGGTTATGCTGGTAAAGGATTTATGATTATTACCCAATATCCTGATCAATTGGCCAAAGAGATTAACGATGAACTCGGACGTGGCGTTACCTTTATATCTGGTCAAGGCTACTACAGCAAAAAGGATTTAAAAATTATCTACTGTATCGTCGGTCGAAACGAAATCGTTAAAATGAAAGATATGATTCACAAAATTGATCCTCAAGCCTTTATCACCATCACTGAGGCTCATGAAATTCTGGGTGAAGGATTTACTTATGTGAAAGATTAAAAAAGCTGGGAATTCCCAGCTTTTATTCTTCTTCTGCGAGGGTTGAATGGCGGAACCCGTAAGTAAAGTAAATGACTAGACCAACTAGAAGAGCAATGCCAAAGGCAATCCAGGTATCTAGACTATATTGAAGCATAAAGGAAACACAGATAAGAATGGAAAGAATTGGCAAGAGTGGTACCAAAGGAGTTTTAAACTCTCCCTCTTTTGGCATACCCTTATCCTTTCTGAGTTTTATTATTCCGTAGGCTAGCAAAATGAGATAAGCTAGCGTACAGATATTTAAGAAGGCTGCAATACTAGCTAGAGGAAAGACTCCTGCAGCAATGGCTGAAGCAACTCCTGTTAAAAGGGTCGCATTTTTAGGAACGCGACTAGTCTTGCTTAATTGTTTGAAACTTTGAGGTAAAAGTCCATCACGCGCTAAGCTATAAATCATCCGAGATAAAGCATAAGTCATAGAGATACATACGGTTATCAGGGTTAGAATGGCTACAAGCGAAACATAATTTGCTGCCCAGCCGATACCAATACTCCGTAATGAAAATGCTACTGCATCGTCCACATTGAGCTTACTGTAGTGAACAATCCCTGTCAATACTAAGGTTACCAAGGCATAGAGAATGGTGACGATTGTTAGAGAAAGCACAATTCCGCGAGGAATATTTTTTTGCGGACTTTGAATTTCATCAACTGCCATGGAAATTGACTCAAATCCGAGAAAACCAAAGAACATCAAAGATGCGCCCGCTATAATCCCAGTACTTCCACCATATAGTTGACCAAAGCCAAAAGGAGCAAAATTCGACCAATTTTCTGGCTTGATGTACCAAATACCAACTAGGATAAATAAGGCTAGAGCTGAGAATTTCAAGACCACTAAAAGCGAATTAAATCTCAAAGCTGCCTTAGAATTTAATAAAACCAATCCCGTTACCAATGTCAGTACTAAAATAGGTAGAAGATCGATATAGGTACCTTGTTCAGGGTTAAAGGTTCCATTCAAGGCTTGGGGCATGGAGATACCATAATTACTGAGCAATCCCTTAAAGTAAGCTGCCCAGCCAGACGCCACACCTGAAACAGCTGTCATGAATTCCATGATGGTCAACCAGCCAGCAATCCAGGCTGGCAATTCTCCTAAAATCGCATAGAGATAACTATAAGCACCTCCAGTTGCAGGTACACGAGAGGCAAATTCTGCAAAAAAGAGAGCTGATAAAGAAACACATAAGGCAGAAATCACAATGGAAATCACTAGTGAGGGACCAGCTAGAGTAGCCGCCGCTGTTCCTGTAATGGTGAAAATCCCCGTCCCTACCATAGCACCGATTCCCAATAGAATCAAATCCCACAATTTCAAATGGCGACGCATCTCTGTCTGTCTCAGACTAACATCCTTGGTTCTAAAAATATTCATACTTCATCTCCACTAAATGTAATTGTTTTATTTTACCATATAAAAGCATTTTTGTGAATATTTATTAGGTTCTTTTTTGAAAAAAATTCTGAACAGAAAGGATTTCTGTTCAGATTTTGCATTTTTACCCAGTGATTCTTTCAATTAGTTACTCATCAAGCGATTAAGCTCAACAGTATACCCATTGAAAGTTTTTGGGGATTTGGGATTTTTTAAACTTCAAAGTAAGGGAAGGGACGGTCACTATCTAAAGGACGATTTGGAACTTCTTGTTCCAAAATAGCGCGCCAACCTGATACCAATTCTTCAAAAGTCAATTGGGCTTCTGGAGAAGCTGTTGTCAGCTTCCGACCAAACCAAGCCATGGTTGCAGTTTCAAACTGAAGCATAGCGTACTGGATTACTGGTACATTTGCCTCTTCATAATTTTCATTTACTGCACGCGCTACTTCTGCCGCTTGCGGAAGGAGTTGATTGCTGATTTTATCAACAACAGTCGCATCCATCTCTCTCCATGAAAGAAGTTGACCATTTACCTGATAAAAGAGCTCAAAGGTTTCTTGATTTTCCTTGAAATTAGTAAGAACAAAAGCACGTTCCACGGCCTCAGGACCACCAGCAGCTTTTACAGCGTTTATCAAGAGGTTTTGTTCCATTTGTCGCCAATAATCATCTGCTTCTTCTGCTAAATCAATTGTAAAAGGTGGAACAATTTCCTCGACAGGAATTTCACCTTTATTCGCTTTTTCAACATTACCGAATAATTTTTTTAAAAATCCCATTTGCTTCTCCTTTTTGGATTTATCCGACTGAACCTTCCATTTCATAGCTAATCAAGCGGTTCAGCTCAACTGCATATTCCATTGGAAGTTCTTTTGTGAAGGGTTCCACAAATCCCATAACGATCATCTCAGTAGCCTCAGATTCTGACAAACCACGGCTCATGAGGTAGTATAGTTGTTCCTCTGAAATCTTAGATACTTTGGCTTCGTGCTCCAAAGCAACTTGCGAGTTGTGAATTTCATTAAAAGGAATGGTATCTGACGCTGATAAGTCATCCATGATAATGGTATCACACTCGATGTGAGAAACAGATTTCTTAGAGTTCTTGTTAAAGGTTACTTGTCCACGGTAGTCAACCTTCCCTCCGCCTTTCGCGATGGATTTGGACACAATAGAGGAGCTTGTATGTGGAGCGTTGTGGATCATCTTGGCACCCGTGTCTTGGTGTTGCCCTGCATTGGCAAAGGCGATCGAAAGCATGGTACCACGGGCCCCTTCCCCATCTAGGTAAACAGATGGGTATTTCATAGTTGTTTTGGCACCTAAGTTTCCATCGATCCACTCAACAGTCGCATCTTTCAAAGCTTTGGCACGTTTTGTTACCAAGTTATAGACATTATCAGACCAGTTTTGGATGGTTGTATAACGCATATAAGCTCCGTCCAAAGCGAAAATTTCTACAATGGCAGCGTGCAAGCTGTTGCTAGAATAAGTTGGTGCTGTACATCCTTCTACGTAGTGGACGCTTGCTCCTTCATCAACAATAATCAAGGTACGTTCGAACTGACCTGTATTTTCGTTGTTGATACGGAAGTAGGTTTGAAGTGGAATATCTACCTTGACACCTTTTGGCACGTAGATAAAGGTTCCACCCGACCATACTGCAGAGTTGAGGGCTGCCAACTTGTTATCAGTCGGCGGTACCAACTTAGCAAAGTATTGTTTAAACAAGTCTGGGTATTCCTTGAGGGCAGAATCCGTATCTGTAAAGATAATTCCTAACTTCTCAAACTCTTCCTTCATGTTGTGGTATACCACTTCTGACTCGTACTGGGCAGAGGCCCCTGCTAGATAAGCACGCTCAGCTTCTGGAATTCCGATACGTTCAAAGGTTTCTTTGATTTTCTCAGGAACTTCATCCCAAGAACGGGCTGGTTTGTCAGATGGTTTTTGGTAGTAGATTAAGTCATCAAAGTCAATCTCTGACAAGTCTGCTCCCCAAGTTTGCATGGGCATTTTCTTAAAGGTTTCGTAAGATTTCAATCGAAATTCTAACATCCACTCAGGCTCACCCTTGGCAGCAGATAATTCACGAATAACACCTTCGTTGAGTCCTTTTCCTGTCGATAGGACAGGCTCTACATCATCATGGAAACCAAATTTATATTCACCAAGGTCAATTGGTTTTGGTTCTACTCTTTCTTCAGCCATAATATCCTTTCTTTCATTATATATTTCTATGTTTCTTATTTATCTTCTTGATTTTCAATTGTCTTCTTAAGGGCATTCCAAGCTAGAGTTGCACACTTAATCCGTTGTGGGAATTTGGCAACACCTGATAAGAAAGCTGCATCGCCAAGTTGGTCTTGGCGGTCATCTTTTTGACCTTGAACCATTTCTGAAAAAATGGTCGCAAGCTCTAAAATTTCTTGTTTGGTCTTGCCTAAAACTGCATCTGTCATCATACTAGCAGAGGCAGTTGAAATCGTGCATCCTGAATTTAGAAAAGCAATATCTTCCAAACGGTCCTCTGCGTCAAACTTGACAGAGAGGTTGATGACATCCCCACAAGTCGGATTGTTGAGGCTGATTTGCTCAGCGTCTTCTAACTTTCCTTGGTGATGTGGATTTTTCGAATGGTCTGCTACCACTGCCATATAAAGGCTATCTAGTTTAGAAAGTGCCATTGAAAAACTCCTTTGTCTTTTGTAGGGCATCGACTAGCTTGTCACAATCTGCCTTGGTATTGTAGATATAAAAACTTGCGCGAGCTGTTGCTGGGACTTCTAAATACTGGAGCAAGGGTTGGGCACAATGATGACCCGCACGAACGGCTACTCCTTCATAATCCAAAGCAGTCGCTAGGTCGTGAGGATGGAGATCACCTAGGTTAAAGGCAATGACACCTGACCGTTGAGCCAGGTCTTGCGAACCATAAATGGTCAAACCTTCAATGGCCTGCAATTTTGGATAGACGTATGCAATCAATTCCTGTTCATGAGCTTCAATGGCATCCATACCAATCTTTTCTAGATAATCCACTGCTGCAGCAAGTCCAATAGCACCTGCCATATTTGGCGTTCCAGCTCAAATTTCCAAGGCAATTCCTTCCAACTAGCAGATTGCTCATAGACGAAATCAATCATCTCGCCACCAAACTCAACTGGTGACATTTGTTCCAGATACTTTTCTTTACCGTAAAGAACACCAATACCAGTTGGTCCAGCCATCTTGTGACCTGAAAAAGCAAAGAAGTCCACATCCAAGTCCTGGACATCAATCTTCATATGGGGCGTAGACTGAGCACCATCCACCACCATAATAGCTCCAACTTGGTGGGCTAATTGAGTGATTTCCTTGATCGGATTGACCACCCCAAGAACATTAGAGGCATGAGCTAGCGAAACAAATTTAACCTTGTCCGTCAATTTAGCCTGCAAGTCATCCATATCCAGAGCTCCATCCTTGAGATAAACATAGACAAGCTCTGCCCCAGTCTTGCGGCAGACCTCCTGCCAAGGAATGATATTGGAATGGTGTTCCATGACAGAAATCAAGACCTGGTCTCCCTCAGTCAGGATTTCCTCAGCAAAGCGTGCCACCCAGTTAAGGCTGGTTGTCGTTCCTCTGGTAAAGAGAACTTCCTTTGTAGAGCCTGCATTGATAAACTTACGAATGGTTTCACGAGCAGCTTCATAAGAAGCTGTTGCTCGCTCAGCCAAGGTATGAACACCACGGTGAACATTGGCATTGTCCTGCTCATAGTAGCGGTTGATTGTTTCCAGAACTGCTAGTGGTTTTTGTGTCGTCGCAGCATTGTCCAGATAGACCAGAGGTTCATCGTTGACAATCTGGTCTAAAATTGGAAAATCCTTACGAATCGCTTCTACATCTAACATAGGCTTCCCCTTAGCGTTTTGACAATTTTTCTTCAATAGTTGCAATCATTTCGTCACGAACTTCTTTGACTGGAATCTCAACAATTACGGAGCCAAGGAAACCGCGAACAACCAAACGTTCCGCAGTCGCCTTATCCAAACCACGACTCATGAGGTAGTACATGTCTTCTGGATCCACCTGACCGATAGAAGCCGCGTGACCTGCAGTAACGTCATTTTCATCAATCAAAAGAATTGGGTTGGCATCTGAACGCGCTTGGTCTGAAAGCATGAGAACACGGCTTTCTTGTTGCGCATCTGCTCCCTTGGCACCCTTGATGATGTGACCGATCCCATTGAAGGTCAAAGTTGCTTTTTCAAGGATAACCCCATGTTGAAGGATATTTCCGATTGAGTTGCAACCATAGTTAGTCACACGAGTGTCAATCCCTTGAACCTGACGACCACTTGAAAGAGCTACGACTTTAAGGTCAGCATGGCTACCATTTCCAATCAAATCGCTATCAAAATCAGCAACAACATTTCCTTCGTTCATGACACCGATTGCCCAGTCAATGCTTGCATCGTTGCCTAGTTTACCACGGCGGCTAATGTAGGCAGTGACATTTTCACCTAAACGGTCAATAGCAGCAAATTTCACTTGTGCACCAGAACGAGCAATCACTTCAACTGTGATATTGGCAGTTGCCTTCGCACTACCTTCACCTCGTGACTCTAAACGTTCAAGATAACTAATCTTAGAATTTTTACCAGCGATGATCATAATATGCTTGTTAAATGGCACATCGCTATCACTGTCTTGGTAGAAAATTCCTTCGATTGGCTCTGTAATCTCAACATTATCAGGAATGTAGAGAACAGCACCACTGTTAAAGTAAGCTGTATGGTAGGCTGCCAACTTGTCGTCATCATACTTAACTGATGACATGAAGAATTCCTCGATAAGCTCTGGAATTTCTTCTAAAGCTGAGTGGAAGTCTGTAAAGACTACTCCTTGTTCAGCCAATTCAACTGGAGTTTGTTCAAAAACAGTCTGCGTTCCTACTTGCACCAACTTCAAGTGATTATCTAGAGCTGTGAAGTCTGGAACATTTGCTGAAGGTTCACTTTCTGTGATGGTTCCATCTCCCAGATTCCAACGGTGAAATTTGACACGCTCAATAACTGGTAATTCCAAACTCTCAATCTTATCAAAAGCTTTTTGACGGAGGTCAGCCAACCAGCTTGGTTCAGCGTGCATTTCTGAAAAAAGTTTAATATTCTCTTTAGTCATTTACTTCTCCTAAAAGATACGAGGGAATTACAATTCTTCCTTGTAGTCGTAGCCAAGTTCTTCAGCTAGTTTTGCGTATCCTTCACGTTCCAAACGGGCAGCCAATTCTGGACCACCAGAAAGGACCACACGACCTTCCATCATCACGTGTACCACGTCTGGCGTGATATAGTTCAAAAGACGTTGGTAGTGAGTGATAATCATAGCACCAAAGCCTTCACCACGCATGGCATTGACACCTTTCGATACGACTTTAAGGGCATCAATATCAAGACCTGAGTCAATCTCATCCAAAAGAGCAAAAGTTGGTTCCAACATCAAAAGTTGAAGAATTTCATTGCGTTTTTTCTCACCACCAGAGAAACCTTCGTTGAGGTAACGCTCTGCCATTTCTTCTTTCATGTTGAGCAATTCCATTTTCTCGTCTAGTTTAGTGATGAACTCACGAACTGAAATTTTTTCATCATCTTCTTTACCAGCATTCATAGCTGCACGAAGAAATTCAGCGTTGGTAATTCCAGGGATTTCAGATGGGTATTGCATAGCAAGGAAAAGTCCCATACGCGCACGCTCATCCACTTCCAACTCAAGGATGTTTACGCCATCAAACAAGACCTCACCTTTGGTAACCTCATAGTTAGGGTTCCCCATAATAGCTGCAGAAAGAGTCGATTTACCAGTACCATTTGGTCCCATGATAGCTGCGATTTCTCCTGTTTTCAGAGTCAGATTGACCCCCTTCAAAATTTCTTTTCCTTCAATCTCAACGTGAAGATCTTTGATCTCTAATACTGACATGATAGTTCCTTTCTTTTTCTGGCCTACTTCCTTTATCCTTAGCGAAATCACTTACATTTCTCTAAAAAATACAAGAAAAGGTCCATAAATA
Source organism: Streptococcus sp. DBCMS (assembly GCA_000831085.1). Lineage (GTDB taxonomy): Bacteria > Bacillota > Bacilli > Lactobacillales > Streptococcaceae > Streptococcus. Next base: position 13,104 of record JXRG01000023.1, on the reverse strand, counting down.
TACTCTACTAGTATAACAAAAAAAAGCCTAAAAGGCTTTGATTTTGTTTAGAAGCTAGTGACTAATCCTTGCGGTTTAGGTGCTGATCAATAGCGTCTACTATTTTCCCCATTACATAACTTAACCTAAAATTTCGAAAAAGAAGAATGGCCCAAAAGGCTGCCATGAAATAGCGACCCGTCATCCAAGCTTCATTGAAAAAATAAGTCTCAGCAGCAGTAAATAGTGCTATCACGATAAATTGTTGTCTAGTCATAGGATTATTGTACCATGAAATCCACTTTTAGTCTTCTTCGACCATGACTTTATCAGCCAGAAATTCAAATCCCTCTGGAATTAGGCTTTCTTCTTCCGCATCTTGATCAGCTTGAGAAGACTTGTTTCTAGCTGAAAATGCTGCACGAACCTCTTTCCATTCCTCTAGGGAAATTGCCAGGATTTCAGGTGAAAATCCAGCCGCCTGGCTGAGAATATTGCCAAACATGGTATTGAGGTTATCCCGTTTCATGGTTTGCCCTGCATTGAAATTAGATTCAAAAGCTAAAATAGCATGGTGTTCGTTGGCCGCAACTGGCTGAGAACCAACAAGCAGAGCCTTATCAGGACCAGCTAAGCTTTCGATTACTTCTCCCCATGCATTTTGGAGGCGAATCAAGTTTTGCCGTGCCAATTCAGGATTTTCAACAGCTTCTTGTAGGATAGCCTGAACCTTATTACGGTCTACTCGATAGACAGTCTTAGAAGTGGCTGGACGGCTAGGGACTGGCGCTACTTGTTTAGGAGCTGTTCCAACATTGGCAAGTTCTTGTTTGAGACGAGCGACTTCCTGTCTCAGTGCAGAAATCTCACCCTCGACAGCTTCTGAAAGCACTGGTTCAGGCTTAATCTCCGCTAAACGAATGGTCATCATCTCAGCATAAATCTTAGGTTGCAGGCTAGCTTTCATATCCGCCAAGCTCACAGTCGCTATTCGAATCATTTCAAAGAGACTTTCCTGAGAAAGAGCTAGATTATCCATAAAAACTGGACTATGATGAGTATTTTCGCCACCTGTCTGAACAACCAGTAAATCACGTAAATACTGCAAGAGATCCGTCACAAAACGAGTCATGCTCTTACCATTTTCAAATAAAAGATTCAAAGAATCAAGCGCTTTTGAAACATCCTGCTGAGACAAGGCGGCTACATAGTCATCAAGCGCTGATAGACTAATGGTGCCTGTAATCTCCTCAGAGATAGCTGTAGTTAAAGCATTCCCTTGAGTCAAACTCAAGCTTGGTCCAGAATAGACAAGGCATCCCGCATCCCACCTTCAGCTCGTCTAGCAATGATTTCTACAGCCTCTGGTTCAGAACTGATATTTTCTTTTTCTAAAATATGATGAATATGTGCCGTGATATCTTGAGTTCGAATCGATTTAAACTCAAAACGTTGGACACGCGATAAAATAGTTGCTGGAATCTTGTGCAATTCGGTGGTCGCCAAGATAAAGACGACATTTTGAGTTGGTTCTTCTAGAGTCTTTAAAAGCGCATTAAAAGCTCCTGTAGACAGCATATGAACCTCGTCTATGATATAGACCTTATAACGTGCCAAACTAGGAGCATAGGTGGATTTATCACGAATTTCACGGATTTCATCGACTCCATTATTCGAAGCCGCATCCATTTCGATAACATCTTCTAAGCTACCTTCTGTCACAGCCTGACAGATATAGCAGTTATTACACGGTTCTCCGTCCACTTGGTTCGGACAGTTCATAGCCTTGGCAAAAATCTTGGCTACACTGGTCTTCCCAGTCCCACGAGGGCCTGAGAAAAGATAGGCATGACTAATCTTTTCCTGCTCGACCGCTTGTTTTAGGGTTTTAGCCACAACTTCTTGTCCGACCAATTGTGAAAAAGTTTGGCTTCTATATTTTCGATAAAGTGCTTGATACATTAGGCTTTCTCCTCAAACATCGTAAAGTCCCATTCTGTCTTCTCAAGCAAAATAGCGACAAATTGTTCCAAGTAATCACGGTCAATGGCATTGTAATCATCAATAAGTGAAGAATCCAAGTCTAAGACACCCAGCAATCGACCATTCTTGAGCATGGGAACTACGATTTCACTCTTGGCCATACTATCACAAGAAATATAGTTTGGATAGGTGCTCACATCGCCAACCAAAACAGTCTCTTGAAACTCAGCAGCTTCTCCACACACGCCTTTCCCAAGCGGAATGCGAATACAAGAAACACCACCCTGAAAAGGCCCTAAAATCAACTCGCTACCATCAAACAGATAAAACCCTGCAAATACAGTATTGGGAAAGCGAGATTTTAGGAGGGCACTAGCATTTGAAAGATTGGCAAGAACATTGGTCTCACCTTCTAGTAAATAAGAGAGTTCCTCATTTAACATTTGATATTGTGATTGTTTTTCTGAATCTAACATAGAACTATTATATCAAAAATGGGAAAGAGACAAAAGAAAAATCCCTTGTTTTAAACAAAGGATTTTACGATTATCAATTTGATTAAAGTTCGATATCACCGAACAAGTCAGCCATTGAGAATCCTGTTTGTGTTTCTGGAAGTTCGAAATCACGTTTTTCTTGACGTTTTGGACGACGTGGACGAGCAGCACGTTTTTCTTCTTTTTGTCCTTCTTCTTGAGCTGGACGTTCTTCAAGAGCTTTGATAGAAAGTGATACACGTTCTGCGTCAGCGTTAACATCAAGGACTTTAACAGTAACTTCTTGACCAACAGTAAGTGCTTCTTTTGGATTTTCGATACGTTTGTGTGAAATTTGTGATACGTGAACAAGTCCATCGATACCTGGCAATACTTCAACAAATGCACCGAAGTCAGTCAAACGTTTAACTGTTCCTTCTACTACATCACCTTTAGCCAATTTTTGCTCAACGCCATCCCATGGTCCAGGTGTTGTTGCTTTAAGTGAAAGTGATACGCGACCTTCTTCTTCGTTAAGATCAAGGATCTTCACTTCGATTTCTTCACCAACAGTTACAACTGATTTAGGTGATACGTTACGTTCGTGTGACAATTCAGTCAAGTGAACCAATCCGTCAACCCCACCAAGGTCGATGAAAGCACCGAAACTTGTGATACGAGCAACTTTACCAGTTACGACATCACCAACAGCCAATTTACCGAATACTTCAGCACGAGCCGCTGCAGTAGCTGCTTCAACAACTTCACGACGTGAAAGGATGAAGCGGTTTTCTTTAGGATCAACTTCTTTGATTTTAGCATCAAATTCTTGACCTACGAAACGCTCAGTGTTACGTACGAAACGAGTATCCAACATTGAAGCTGGGATAAATCCACGAACACCTTCAAATTCTACTGAAAGTCCACCTTTAACGGCACGAGTTCCTTTAACAGTAACAACTTCTTCTTCGCGTCCTACAAGTTTGTCCCATGCTTTGCGAGCTTCAAGGCGTTTTTTAGATACAAGGTATGTAACTGTATCAGTATCTTTACCAACTACTTGACGAAGTACAAGAACATCCAATACTTCTCCTACTTTCACAAAGTCATTGATATCTGCATCGCGATCGTTTGTCAATTCGCGAAGAGTCAAGACACCTTCAACACCAGTCCCAGAGATTGCAACGTTAGCTTGAGTCGCATCAACTGTCAATACTTCAGCACTAACAACATCACCAGGCTCAACTTGGCTAACGCTATTTAGCAAATCTTCAAATTCGTTCATCTAAAAAATCCTCCAACAATCAAGTTTTTCCAAACTTGACATACTTATAATTTTTTTCCTAAGCACCCGCAAAGACATGTTCATATCGTTCACGTCTTTCAATTATAAAAATAAAATACCCTAAGATATTTTTCTTTTTATCTTGAATTTATTACCTAAGAACTGGGGTAGCTGGATTCGAACCAACGCATGAGGGAGTCAAAGTCCCTTGCCTTACCGCTTGGCTATACCCCATTGATGAATGGAGAGAGAGGGATTCGAACCCCCGAACCCGAAGGAGCGGATTTACAGTCCGCCGCGTTTAGCCTCTTCGCTATCTCTCCAATGTTTAACGAGAACTATTATATCATGAAATTTTCAATAAAACAAGTATTATTTTGTCAAATTATAGTTTTCAATCAAAATTTCCACAGCTTTTTCAAGTTTTTTATAAAAACTATCGACATTTCCATTCTTTATGATAGCAAATTGGCTATCTAATTCGGCAATTTCCCCAATAACCTTTTTCCCGATCGTCAAAACGTATCCTTCATAGCTGTCTTTTCCAACAGTCACTTTTGCATCGGTTAATTGGATTTCAATTTTCTTATCTTTTTTACTCATACTGTACCTCTTTTCACTTTTTCTATTGTACAAGAAAATGCTCAAACTAGCAAGAAAAAACTCCATTTCAGCTATTACAACTGCTATGGAGTTTCTCTTTACTTTGTGTCATTTAGTCCACTTTGACAATCCATCCCTCTGGTGATTTAATATCACCAAATTGGATACCAGTCAATTCATCATAGAGTTTACGTGTTACAGGACCTACTTCTGTTTCACTATAGAAAACATGGAATTCATCGCCGTGTTGGATACCTCCAATTGGCGAAATGACCGCTGCTGTTCCACAAGCACCTGCCTCTACAAAACGATCCAAATTATCGATTGGGACATCACCTTCAATCGGAGTCAAGCCCAAGCGGTGTTCTGCCAAGTAAAGCAAAGAGTACTTGGTAATGGATGGCAAGATGGATGGACTCAATGGCGTAATAAATTCATTGTCGGCCGTGATTCCAAAGAAGTTGGCTGATCCGACTTCTTCAATCTTTGTATGTGTAGATGGATCTAGGTAGATAACATCTGAAAATTGGCGCGACTTGGCCATTTTACCTGGGAGGAGGCTAGCAGCATAGTTACCTCCAACCTTAGCCGCACCTGTACCATTTGGAGCTGCCCGGTCGTATTCATCCTGAATCAAGAAGTTGGTTGGGACTAAACCACCTTTAAAATAGTTACCAACTGGCATAGCAAAGATGGTGAAAATATACTCTTCTGCTGGTTTTACCCCAATAATATCCCCAACACCAATCAAAAGTGGACGAAGATAAAGGGTTCCACCTGTTCCATATGGTGGGACGTATTCTTCATTTGCACGCACAACTGCTTTACAAGCTTCTACAAACATTTCTGTCGGAACTTGTGGCATCAAAAGACGGTCACAAGTACGTTGCAAACGCTTGGCATTTTCGTCAGGACGGAACAGTTGAACACTGCCGTCCTTGGTACGATAGGCTTTCAATCCCTCAAATGCTTGCTGTCCATAGTGGAGACTTGGAGAAGACTCTGAAATATGCAAGGTTGCATCCTCTGTCAATTCTCCTTGATCCCATTGACCATTTTTGTAGTGAGCGATATAACGGTAAGGTAGTTTCATATAAGCAAAACCAAGATTTTCCCAATCAATTGCAACTGTCATGTGTTTCTCCTTTATACTATTCAAACTATGTGTTCTATTCTACACTTTTCTAGTAAAATTTCAAGTATTATTTGTAATTTTCTGAAAATTTTTTCAACATAAAGAAATCAGCCCTCTGGACTGATTCTTTTTACGAATTTGTTTTGTCCTCTTTAAAGACTTCTTTGAGGTAAGCATCGAAAACTTCCTCATCTGAAATGGTGTCTGAAATAAAGCTTCCATTGCTAGTACGTTCTGACAAGTTGAGGTCTTGCAATCGACTCTCATAGATTGTTCCCTTGTTAGATTGGACAAGTAACGTTTGGTCATTTTCTTCTACTTCTGTACTAAAAAGATCACCAACGAAACCTTGCTCTGCAACTGCTCCAGCCAAGAAAACTCGGTGCGGTTTGTTTTTCAACTCACGCAAGACTTGTAGGCCTCGTTTGGCACGGCTGGTCACTGGAATTTCCTCAATGGAAACGCGTTTCAAGCTTCCACGTTGGGTCAAGAGGTAGAAGGATGAAGTGTTACAGATAAAGGCTGCCTGAAGCGCATCATCTGCTTTCAGGTTCATAGCCTTGACACCTGCAGCCTTGGCACCAACAACCGGAACCTCTTCGATATTGAAACGAAGGGCGTAACCGTTTTGACTAATCAAGAGTACATCATCAAGTCTAATCGGAGCCACTGCTACAATCTGGTCTGTCTCGTCTTTGAGCTTAGCATACTTAACAGACTTAGACTTGTAGGTCCGCCATGGAGAGAATTCTTTGCATTCTACGCGTTTGATTTGACCAAGGCGAGTTGCTGCAAAGTAGGTAGTTGCATCATCAAACTGATCCACGACTTCTGCATAGAGAATTTCTTCGTTCGTTTCAAAGTTTGTAATCGTTTGGCTCAGATGCTCTCCGATATCCTTCCAGCGAATATCTGCCAATTCATGGATTGGTCGATAAATGACATTCCCAAAAGTTGTGAACATCAAGAGGTGCTGGGTTGTCTTGGCAGTTTGTACAAAGATCAAACGATCATCATCACGTTTGCCAATTTCTTCCAGCGTAGAAGCCGCAAAGGAACGTGGGCTAGTACGCTTGATGTAACCAGCCTTGGTCACGCTGACATAGGTATCTTCCTCGGCAATCAAACTAGCTGTATCAATCTCGATTGCTTTCGCAGTATCTTCCAAAGTACTCAAACGTGGTGTCGCAAATTTCTTCTTGACCTCACGAAGTTCTTTCTTCATGAGATTGTACATAGTCCGTTCATCACCGATGATAGCAGCAAGCATAGCAATCTTTTCACGAAGTTCTGCTTCTTCTTCCTGCAAGACAACCACGTCTGTATTGGTTAAACGGTAAAGTTGTAAGGTCACGATAGCTTCGGCTTGCTCTTCTGTAAAATCATAGCTGACCTTGAGATTTTCTTTGGCGTCAGCCTTATTCTCAGAGGCACGGATAAGAGCAATCACTTCGTCCAAAATAGAGATGACACGAATCAAACCTTCAACGATATGAAGACGTTTTTCAGCCTTTTCCTTGTCAAAGCGGGAACGTGCTAGAATCACTTCACGACGGTGGGCAATATAGCTAGACAGGATTGGGACAATCCCAACCTGACGAGGTGTGAAATTGTCAATCGCCACCATGTTAAAGTTGTAGTTGATTTGCAGGTCAGTGTATTTGAAGAGATAGTTGAGTACGAGCTCGGTATTAGCATCTTTCTTGAGCTCAATAGCGATACGAAGACCGTCACGGTCAGACTCATCACGAACCTCAGCAATACCAGCTACCTTGTTATTGACACGAACATCATCGATTTTCTTGACTAGATTAGCCTTATTGATTTCATAAGGAATTTCAGTGATAACGATTTGCTCCTTACCGCCTTTTAGCTTTTCAATCTCCGTCTTAGAACGAACAACCACGCGCCCTTTCCCAGTTTCATAAGCCTTCTTTATTTCGTCACGCCCTTGGATGATAGCTCCTGTAGGGAAGTCTGGCCCAGGCAAGAATTCCATGAGTTTGTCCACCTTGGCTGTTGGGTGGTCAATCATGTAAACCGTCGCATCAATAACCTCAGCTAAATTATGGGGAGGAATGTCTGTAGCATAACCAGCCGAAATCCCAGTCGAACCATTGACCAAGAGGTTTGGAAATGCTGCTGGCAAAACCGTCGGTTCTTTCTCGGTATCGTCAAAGTTCCAAGCAAAGGGAACTGTCTTCTTTTCGATATCTTGAAGAAGATAACCAGCAATCTCAGACAAACGAGCCTCGGTATAACGCATAGCCGCAGGCGGATCTCCGTCCATAGAACCGTTATTACCGTGCATCTCAACTAGAATCTCACGGTTTTTCCAGTCCTGAGACATACGAACCATAGCATCATAGATAGAAGAATCCCCGTGTGGGTGAAAATTCCCCATGATGTTACCGACTGACTTGGCCGATTTACGGTAGCTCTTGTCAAAGGTATTGCCATCCTTATTCATCGAATAAAGAATACGACGTTGCACAGGCTTCAATCCATCACGAATATCTGGCAAAGCCCGGTCTTGAATGATGTATTTGGAGTAGCGACCAAAGCGCTCTCCCATGATGTCCTCCAGGGACATGTTTTGAATGTTAGACATAGGATACTAAGCCCGTAAAATGCAAAGTGAAAATAGGAAATTATTGCAGTGAGCGATGCTCACAAGAGAATTCATCTTTTTCACACAGCATTTAGGGCGTGTTCAACTCCTTTCAAAGAATGTAGAGTGGTTTTTACATTAAAATTGGTATTAAGAAAAATATTTTTAGATACTATTTAAGTCATTCACAAACACTTATTTAGATTAAGCAAAGGCAACTATTTCCTATGGATTATTCTTTCTTCTTTGAAGTGTGTACAAATATTGACAAGGTAAACAAGAAACTATAGCAGTTGATATCAGCAAGATATTAAACATAAACTTTTGCCCTCGAAATAGCTCCTCCCAATGCATTGTATTAAGATAATGAAAAATTAAACCAAATAAATAACAGATACTTATAGGTAAGACTCTCCACTTGATTGATTTGTATAAATAATATAAGCGTATTGAGTGATAGAGCGTGGAAGAAATAAGCATAGGTAAACAAAAAGAAATTAGAAAGAAAATCTTAAAGCATCATCAAAAAGCTCTGTGCGATCTATTGAAATAAGCCAAATATTACACATCGTTATAATAATCGGGAAAAATAATCCGTACACCCTTTTATGTAACTTATTTCTTTTGATAGCTAGAAATATAGAGGACACCAATACTAAAATTTGTACTCCTGGGAATCCCATAAAAAATGTAGCAAATACATAATCTAACATACTAGTTCAACCTTTCCTCAGCATACTCGATCATCTTCTCAGCCACTTCCTTATCGTAGTCAAATCCCATCATTTGAGCAAGGATTTGAGCTTCTTGGTGGAAAAGTTGCATCGTAGCAAATAAGGACTGAGTAAGTTTCTCTACACTTGAAAAATCAAGCAGATTTGAGAATTCCTTCTCCTTCTCTGCGGGTAAATACTGGAAAAGATACTTGTAGTTTTTGCCAATATCGACTGTTCCCCTATCACTTGCCACCTGCCAGGCCAAGACTTTCAAGAGTTCTTGCTGACAAATACCGTAGAGATAGTCTGTCGCATAGATGACTTGCTTGCGACAAATTCCTTTAACCACGTAAGCTGACACCCACCAAAATTCATTGCAGGCTTTTTCAAAATCAATCGCACTAGCTGGGCTTGTCCAGTAACGTTGAGGATTTGGAGAATAGGGCACAAACAAGCCTTTCTCATCTTTCAAAACTGTATAATCAGCTTCACTATCCACCCACTCTTGCATGTGCTCTTTGGGGCAGAGGGTCAAATCAATCCGATTGCCATCTTCAAAGAGCATGAGATAAAGGCGACGGTGTCCCAGTACATTATACTGTTCAATCAAGCGTTTGCCAAACCGATCCAACCAAGAAAGGTCACTCGTCAGATTATCTAAATCCTCCACAACATAGACCACGTCGTAATCTTGAAACTCATCTTTTGGAGCTTTTGGATTTGTCCGTGAACCAGACATAGCGACAGCCTCGACTTGTATATTTTCGGCTACCTGTAAAATTAATCTTAGCATTTGCGCTTCACTTCTATGTTGTCTGCACATATCTTTTATAGAATTATTTTTCATTGCCGTCTTGCTCCTCTTGTTTTTGGATGCCTCGTATTCTTTTCATCTCAAGTTCGCCTACTATCAATTGGATAGTTGAACAAATCCCCGAAACGATTAAAATAAAATAAAACAAATTCATATCGTTTCTATGATATATTTGAAAGCTTCTCCATAATACAAAAGTATTTAGTAATGAAAGAAGGAAAAGTAAAATAGCATTGAATAGGAGTGTTATAGCAAACTTACTCTTAAAATACCTATAATGTTTTCCAATCCGATAGAGGTATATAGTGAGAAAACAATCATCAAAGGTGTGAAGGCAAGTGCATAAAATAAGATAAACCCTATTCCTGAGTATGGTTTACTTTCCATTGGTAGATCTAATAAACAGATACCAATAGTGAGGATGTTCAATATAAACAAGGATACTGTGCGAGCACACTCTTTTCTACCTTTATTGGTCATTAAATCATATATAATTCCAAAAATGGCCAAGAGAACAAGGAAAAAAGGCAACATTAATAACGTAATCAATTCAGCACCTCCAATAGTTTTAGCGATTGTTTACCTACAAAAGATAATCATCACCTTTACTTGAACTTTATATCTCCCCTGTCTGGTAAAGGTTATACCCTTCGTAATAATATGAAGCATCCACACCCTTAAATAAACAGGCCTGAGTGAGGTCTTCAGTTTGATTATTCAAGAGAAGAGGAGATACTTGAGTTTGCCAGTCGATACCGCGCTACGCTTCGTGGTTAGGAGGTAATCTTCCTTGTCCACGTGAGACCAGTCCACGACTTGCCCCAGCTCAGCCTTGAGGAGATGATCCTGCCAGAGCCTCATACTTCTTCCGTTTCCTTCTCAAAAAGGGTGGGCGATATTTAGCTCAAGGTACTTTTCGACAATCTGCTCAAAGGTCTGCTGAGGCATCCTGTCAATATTTTCCAAAGAAGCTGCTAGATACATGACAGGCGCAAAGCGAACATTCCCTTTGGCGAGATTGACTGTCCTAATCTGGTCGGCGAAGTCATAGATTTCTTTAAATAAGAAGCCATGAATAACGGCCAGAGTCGCATAGGTGCCAGCTGCTTTATCGTCCAGAAGCTACTTTTCAAAAAGCTCTTTCGCTCGGGTTTTGCTGATTTTTTCTTCCATCTTGGCTAGTTCAAGCGAATCCATCAGACCAAGTTTATTGTCAAACGTCATAAATACAACTCCTTTCATTTAGATAGATTTTCTAAGTCCTGCTCCCACAGGTTTAAAACCTACTGTCTGATAAAATCCATCCGCTTCTGATATTAATTCAATGCGAGTCAAAGGATGTTTTTGATGAATTTCAGCGATCAATCGCCGTCCCAATCCTTTTCCGCGATAGGCTTTATCAATGATAATCTCAGCTAAAAAGGTCGTCATGACTTCATCTGTCAAGTAGCGTGCAAAGCCAAGGATTTTCTGGTCCTCTTCAAGCACCAAGTAATGGGACAGATTTGTTGAAAATAATGATTTCACTTTTTCCTCTGTAAAAGAAAGCCATTTTTCATTTTGATAAAGGGAATAAATAGCTTGACAATCTTTTGTGCTTGCAGGTCTGATTATCATTTTCTACTCCTTTCAAATCCGATGCGACCACTAACAATTTTTCAACTCAAATTTAGTTATATTCTAGTTGCTCTCCGTCGCTTCTTCCCTCGCCTTCTTAGCTGGCTTGCGTTTTTTGTAGCAGCTGCAGAGGGTGTTGAGGTGGTCGCGGAGATTGACCACGTGAGTTCTTTCAGGATAAGCGTAGGCGTTGATTGCAATAAGATCCACAAGGAAGTCATAGATTTCTTGTAGTTTTGCACGGACTTCCTTGTTTTGACTAGGTGCCTTGCCTTTTTGCTCAGCCAAGCGCTACTTATAGGCTTTTTCAAACTGAGCCTGCGCCTTTGTTAAAGTTTCTACATGAGTTGTCAAATGCAGGATTGAAAGGACAGTTTGGTAGTCAGTAGCTTTTAGCTCCTTGAGCAAATGGTTAATAGCTTCTGTCTCTTTTTCGTAGCTCATACTCGTTAGCCCAGCATAATGTTTGAAAAGTTTGCTGAGTTTGTCGTAAGCTTCCTTTCTACCTGCCTCTTTGACACGAGAGAAGGCCTTGACCAAACCAGTCAAGGTAGAAAGCGGATCATCACACTCACGATCAGACACTTCCAGACTAGCCACCGTTTGACTGGCCTTGGGAACGGTGCAAACCAGCTTGCAAGGTCTCAAGAAGTTTCTCCATATCCCAAGCTTCGCTGCGTAAACCTACTCAGACTTATTGGCTTTTGTAAAAGCCCCCAACTCGTCCTTGCTCTCAGATATAAGTTGAAAGAATTCGTTGTTTTCTAAAGCTTTTGTATCTAAACTGCTAATTCCATAATTTTTTTCATCTGGACAATCTCCAAATTTTTTATTTTAATGTACTTTTTACTTCGTCTGATTTTCGGAAATTCAAATGATAGGTTAGTTTATATTATAGTGATTTCGGCAAAATAAAAATCTAAATAAGTTTTAGAGCATCTTCTAAAGTTTTTGCCCCCTTTTCAAATTGTATCCTTTTTTCTCTTATTTCTTGGTCAGAAAAATAAATTCCTTTGTATTCCGAACGTCTAACAACAGGATAGAAATAATTCTTATTCCTTGAGCGATTGATTAATTTTTGATTTTTCAAATAATCAAAAATTACTTGTTGCTGATTTTCTGAAAACATAAATATTTCATCTTTTGAAATATCATCTGGTAATTGTTCAATATCTAAGGCGTTTGTATCTACACCCAGAAATTTTTGAGCTCTTCCTATATGACTAAAAATAGCATTTTTTTCTTGACCCAGTACGAGGTAAAATATTCTTTCTCCCTCATCGTTTTTTACTATATCTGAATTATCTTTAAAGATATTTTCAAAACAATCTTTATAAACTTCTTTGTATCCTTCAAGATAAAATTTACGATAGCTAACATATCCCTCGTAATCTGAAGGTAATTTAGACAAATTAAAATCTACATCAAAATTTGGTATAAAGACATGAATTTCCTCCAAATCATTTTCCAAAGAAGGAATTCTCTTGCGGATAATGGGTTTTAAAAATATTTCTGTTCCAATAGGATATTTAGAGTCTTTGCTATAAAAAACAGCTTTTACTTCATAGAAAATTTCTTCAATATCAGCATTAAAATAGTCAGTGACTAAATTTTCATAATAAGCCTGACTTCTTCTATTGACGAACGAACTAGATTCTTTATTCGCAACACTAAATTGTAGAAATATGTTCTTATCTTTGCTATTTATAATATCTTTGGCACTGCTATATTTATCATTGCATGAATAATCAGAAATAAAACTATAAAATTGTTTACCTAGAATATGCCCCGAGTGAAAAAAATATTGTCCATCTAACTTCTTAGGATTATACTGCCTTCTAATATATTGGGAGTAGCTTAGCTTATGAAATCATTTTATTTTTTG
>JXRG01000022.1:0-33131 GCA_000831085.1 Streptococcus sp. DBCMS | reverse complement strand
AACACTTTTCCCTATCTTTTTCCAACAACTTTTATAATTTTATTTAAAATAAAGTTATAATATTCAAATTATTTGATTCGTAAAACTCTATCAAAACCCTTTATTTACAAACTGTAAACCTTGTTTTTTGTTATTATATGAAAACAAATAAAATACTATTTAATGTATCAAATTATTATATTTATATTTTGATACACTTCGCAAATGTTATTTTTTAACATATTTTATTTATAATTATAACTATAAAATCCAAGTGCGTTCTCAATAAAAGAAACTGTATTTTTATCAGTTATTTCTTATTTATTCTATGTTCTTATTACCATTCAACTAAAAATATAACAAGTCTTCTCACAGCAATTTCCTTCTTTTTTTAATATAAATCAACCAACCTTGAACACAAAATAGAGACTTTCTTTTCACTTTATTTCCCTCTTCTATGCTATACTTAGTTTAGTACATTCTTTGAGAGAGGAAGATTTATGAAAGTCCATAAAACCGTGAATCCCGTTGCCTATGAAAACACTTATTACTTGGAAGGGGACCAACACCTGATTGTGGTTGACCCAGGTAGCCATTGGGAAGCTATTTGCCAGACTATCGAGAAAATCAACAAACCAGTCTGTGCGATTCTCCTGACCCACACCCACTACGATCATATTATGAGTCTGGACTTGGTTCGTGAAACTTTTGGAAATCCTCCAGTTTATGTAGCAGAGAGCGAAGCTAGCTGGCTTTACACTCCAGTCGATAATCTCTCTGGTCTCCCTCGTCACGATGATATGGCAGATGTGGTCGCAAAACCAGCAGAGCACACCTTTGTCTTTCATGAGGAATACCAGCTTGAGGAATTTCGTTTTACAGTTCTACCGACCCAGGGCACTCTATTGGCGGTGTTTCCCTGGTCTTTCCTGATGCTCATCTAGTCTTAACCGGAGATGCCCTATTCCGCGAAACCATCGGACGGACCGATCTTCCTACAGGTAGCACGGAACAACTCCTCCATAGCATTCAGACGCAACTCTTTACTCTTCCTAACTACGATGTCTACCCTGGGCATGGTCCATCTACGACTATCGCTCACGAAAAGACCTTTAATCCCTTTTTCTAAAAAGCAAAAAACCAAGGAAATTTTCCTTGGTTTTTGTCTTACCAAATAATCACACGATCCTCTGGTGAACGCCACATACCGTCGCCTTCTTTGACATCATAAGTTGTAAAGAAGTCATCGAAGTTTGGTACTTGGATGTTAACACGGAGTTTGGCTGGCGCGTGCACATCGACACTGGCCATAAGTTTCATCAACTCAGGACGGCCTTTCATACGCCAGATACGAGCAAAGTTGTGGAAGAATTCTTCGGCTGAGAAGTCTGGCTCTCTCTTGGCAGCTTCAAGGGCTGCAGCAATTCCTCCAAGGTCAGCAACGTTTTCGGATACGGTTAATTTGCCGTTTATCCTTGCGCCGTAGGATTCTTGACCATCAAACTGGTCGATGACCTTCTGCGTTTTTTCTTTAAAGGCTGCATAGTCGCTTTCTGTCCACCAGTCTTTGAGGCTACCATTTTCATCAAAGGAAGCACCATTTGTGTCAAAGGCATGAGAAATCTCATGGGCAATAACCGCTCCGATACCACCATAGTTGGCAGAAGACGACTGATTCAAGTCATAGAATGGAGCCTGCAAAATAGCAGCTGGGAAAACAATCAAGTTCTTCTGAGGATTGTAGTAGGCATTAACCATGTGAGCAGGCATGCCCCACTCCTTGTAGTCAACAGGTTGGTTCCACTTGCTCCAGCTATGCTTGATTTCCACACGCGCAAAGGCAAGAGCATTCTCAAAGAGGCTGGCAGTTTCGTCCACTACCTTGTCCTTGTAGCGTTCTGGCAATTCCTCTGGATAACCGATATAAGGCTTGATGACATTGAGTTTGACAATGGCCTTATCACGCGTTTCAGGAGTGAGCCAGTCATTCTTAGCCAAACGTTCCTTATAAACGTCAATCATGGTCGCTACTTTTTTCTCTACGTCTGCCTTTGCTTCTGGAGAGAATTTTTCATGCGCATACCAGAGACCAAGGGCTTGCTTAAAGGGACCTTGGGCCAAGTGATAAGCTGCCTTGACCATGTCCTGAGCTTCTGGAACACCTGAAAGGGCACGTCCATAGGCACCTGATAGGACACGAATCTCATCTGGCAAATAGCTAGTAGACAGATTCACCACAGCCAAAACCAAAGTCGCCTTAAGTAAAGGCCACGCTTCTTCACTATAGAATTGGTCTGCTGCTTGCCAGAAACGTTCCTCGTCTACGATAACCTTATCTGGAGTTTGTCCAAGAACTGCTTGGAAGAAATCATCCAAAGGTAGGGCAGGAGCAAATTTCTTGAAATCTTCATAAGCGTATGGATGGTAGAGTTTGGCATATTCTGAACTTTCTTCGTTTGAAAGAACCACTGCTGCGATACGACGGTCCAATTCCAATCTCTTCTCTAGTAAGTCTTCGATTTCCTCATCTGTAAAATCATAGGCTTTGAGAAGAGTTGCGCTACTTTCCTTCCAAAGGGTCAAGAGCTCCTCACGTTGAGGATGGTCTTCAGCATAGTAGGTTGTATCTGGCAAGATTGTTCCTGGTGCACTTGCCCAGAGAACATTGGTTCTGGCATCCATAAAGTCTGGTGAAACTCCAAATGGAAGGAAATTGGGTTTACCAGCTAGTTCAAACGCTGCTAGTTTGCTAGTAAAATCTGCAAAGCTCTCCAAATCTTGGTATTCCTTGAGCATCGGAAGGACAGGCTTGATCCCTTCTGCTTCTCTCTTGTCAAAATCACGTACCATACGATGGTACTTAACAAAGTTTGCGAGGATTGCATCCTCTGGGACTTCTTCACCTGCCAACCACTTGTCCGTAGTCACCAGCATCAACTCTTCAATTTCCTCATCAAGGTCAATAAACCCACCTGTTCGAGATTTATCAGCTGGAATGACAGCTGTCTTTTCCCATTCGCCATTGATTGCATCATAAAAATCATCTTGATAACGTGTCATCTTGTTCTCGCTTTCATTTTTCACTTATTCTTAGCTTAGCAAAAAACACCAGGGAATGCAATTAAAAATGGTCACTCTTTTTTCTTCATTTTTCAGTTATTATTTTAAATTTTTCAAAAATTAACTTGACTTAATTTTTTTTTAATGTATATTAAAGATAGGAGGAAAACAACTGTATGATACGTATCGAAAACCTCAGTGTCTCCTACAAAGAGACGTTGGCACTAAAGGATATTTCACTAGTGCTCCACGGACCAACTATTACCGGAATTATTGGTCCAAACGGTGCTGGAAAATCAACTTTATTAAAAAGTATGTTGGGAATTATCCCACATGAAGGTCAGGCCTTTCTCGATGACAAAGAATTCAAGAAATCTTTACATCGAGTTGCCTATGTCGAGCAAAAGATCCATATCGACTACAATTTCCCTATCAAGGTCAAGGAATGCGTCTCTCTGGGACTCTATCCATCCATCCCACTCTTTCACACCTTAAAGGCCAGCCACTGGAAAAAAGTGGCAGATGCACTTGAAATCGTTGGGCTCTCAGACTATGCTGATCGCCAAATCAGCCAACTCTCAGGAGGACAATTTCAACGTGTGTTGATTGCCCGCTGTTTAGTGCAGGAAGCTGACTACATCTTTCTAGATGAGCCATTTGTCGGGATTGACTCGGTTAGTGAAGAGATTATCATGAACACGCTGAGAGACCTTAAAAAAGCTGGTAAAACAGTTCTCATCGTCCATCATGACCTCAGCAAAGTCCCCCATTATTTCGACCAAGTTTTGCTTCTCAATCGAGAATTAATAGACCTTGGTCCAACTGAAGAAACCTTTACCGAAGCCAATCTCAAAAAAGCTTATGGTAGCAAACTCTTTTTTAATGGAGGTGACCTATGATAGCAGAATTTATCGATGGATTGCAACATTTCCATTTCCTACAAAATGCCTTGATAACAGCTATAGTCATCGGGGTGGTTGCTGGAGCTGTGGGATGTTTTATCATCTTACGTGGAATGTCTCTCATGGGGGATGCCATTTCTCACGCAGTTTTGCCCGGCGTAGCCTTTCCTTTATCCTGGGAATTGATTTCTTTATTGGAGCGATCATCTTTGGCTTGATGGCTTCCATCATCATTACCTACATCAAGGGTAACTCTATCATCAAGAGTGACACTGCCATTGGTATTACCTTTTCATCTTTCTTAGCCCTAGGTGTCATCTTGATTAGTGTTGCCAAGAGTTCGACAGACCTCTTCCATATCCTTTTTGGGAATATTCTCGCTGTCCAAGATACGGACATGTGGATCACCATTGGTGTGGGGGCAATCATTCTCTTGATTATCGGGATTTTCTTTAAACAACTATTGATTACATCCTTTGACGAGCTCCTAGCTAAAGCCATGGGAATGCCTGTCAATTTCTACCACTATCTGCTCATGGTGCTCTTGACCCTTGTGTCAGTCACTGCCATGCAAAGTGTTGGAACTATTCTTATTGTGGCCATGTTGATCACCCCAGCTGCGACGGCTTACCTTTATGCGAATAGCCTAAAGAGCATGATTTTTCTTTCATCAACCCTAGGGGCAACCGCTTCTGTTTTGGGACTCTTTATCGGCTATAGCTTCAACCTCGCAGCAGGATCCAGCATCGTGCTCACATCCGCCAGCTTCTTCTTAATCAGTTTCTTTATCTCTCCAAAGCAACGATACTTGAAACTAAAAAATAAAAAAATCAATAAATAAGGGGAGACCCTTTCTGGAGGAATCTAATGAAAAAATTAGGTACATTGCTTGTACTCTTTCTTTCCGTCATTGCACTTGTAGCATGTGCTAGCGGAAAAAAAGATGCTACTTCTGGTCAAAAACTAAAAGTTGTTGCTACAAACTCAATCATCGCTGATATTACCAAAAATATCGCTGGCGATAAGATCGATCTTCATAGTATCGTTCCTGTTGGTCAAGACCCACACGAGTACGAACCACTTCCTGAAGACGTAAAGAAAACTTCTGAGGCTGACCTCATTTTCTATAACGGTATCAACCTTGAAACAGGTGGCAATGCTTGGTTTACCAAATTGGTCGAAAATGCCAAGAAAACTGAAAACAAAGACTACTATGCAGTTAGTGACGGCGTAGATATCATCTACCTTGAAGGTCAAAACGAGAAAGGCAAAGAAGACCCACATGCTTGGCTAAACCTTGAAAATGGGATAATTTATGCTAAAAATATCGCTAAACAGCTGATTGCAAAAGATCCTAGCAACAAGGAATTCTACGAAAAAAATCTCAAAGACTATACTGAAAAGCTAGACAAACTGGACAAGGAAGCCAAAGAGAAATTTAACAATATCCCTGCTGAGAAGAAACTCATCGTAACCAGCGAAGGATGCTTCAAATACTTCTCTAAAGCTTACGGAGTTCCAAGTGCCTACATCTGGGAAATCAACACGGAAGAAGAAGGTACACCGGAACAAATCAAGACCTTGGTTGAAAAGCTTCGCCAAACAAAAGTTCCATCCCTCTTTGTTGAATCAAGTGTCGATGACCGTCCAATGAAGACTGTTTCACAAGACACAAATATTCCAATTTACGCGCAAATCTTTACTGACTCAATCGCTGAAGAAGGTAAAGAAGGTGACAGCTACTACAACATGATGAAATACAACCTTGACAAGATTGCTGAAGGTTTGTCAAAATAATCCATTAAAAACGTCATTCTCACCGAATTGGCGTTTTTTTACACTTTCCGGTCAAATCATTGGAAAAATCTGACAATTCTCGGTAAAATAAAAGAAAAAAGAATGGAGTAGTTTCATGACCACTTTTCTCGGAAATCCTGTAACTTTTACAGGTAAACAACTGCAAGTCGGAGACAAGGCACTTGACTTTTCTCTCACGACAACCGATCTCTCTAAAAAAACGCTAGCTGACTTTGATGGAAAGAAAAAAGTCTTGAGTGTTGTCCCTTCTATCGATACCGGTATCTGCTCAACGCAAACACGTCGATTCAACCAAGAACTTGCTAGCCTTGACAACACAGTCGTTCTTACTGTTTCTATGGACCTACCATTTGCCCAAGGACGCTGGTGTGGGGCTGAAGGCCTTGACAATGCCATCATGCTTTCAGACTACTTTGACCATTCTTTCGGACGTGATTATGCCCTCTTGATCAACGAATGGCATCTCCTTGCACGTGCCGTCTTTGTTCTCGATACTGACAATGTCATCCGTTATGTAGAATACGTTGACAATATCAACACGGAGCCAAACTTTGAAGCTGCTATTACTGCAGTTAAAGAACTAGACTAAAATCACAAGCATTATGACAGAAAGCTAGAGAAATCTAGCTTTTTTTGATATACTAGATGGAGAGAAAAGACAAGAGGAAACGAATGACGCCAAATAAAGAAGACTACCTAAAATGTATTTATGAAATCGGTACGGAGATGCAGAAAATCACCAATAAGGAAATTGCTACCCGTATGCAAGTCTCTCCACCTGCCGTAACAGAGATGATCAAACGCATGAAAAGTGAAAATCTCATCCTCAAGGATAAGGAGAATGGCTATCTATTGACAGATATTGGGCTCAAACTAGTCTCCGAACTCTATCGCAAACACCGGTTGATTGAGGTCTTTCTAGTTCACCATCTCGACTATACCAGTGACCAGATCCATGAGGAAGCTGAGGTCCTAGAGCACACTGTATCTGACCTCTTCGTAGAGAGACTGGATAAACTACTGGGCTTCCCTAAAACCTGCCCCCACGGAGGAACCATCCCAGCTAAGGGAGAGCTCCTGGTCGAAATCAACAACCTACCTCTAGCAGATACCAAAGAAGCCGGTACCTATCTCCTGACTCGGGTTCACGATAGCTTTGATCTGCTCAAATACTTAGAAAAGCATGAAATTCATATCGGTGACCAAGTCCAAGTCAAGCAGTTTGATAA
This sequence comes from Streptococcus sp. DBCMS, assembly GCA_000831085.1. Taxonomy (GTDB): domain Bacteria; phylum Bacillota; class Bacilli; order Lactobacillales; family Streptococcaceae; genus Streptococcus. The sequence goes on along the minus strand of JXRG01000022.1, from coordinate 26,143 downwards.
TTTTTCCAATACCTTTACACTGGTCAACAAAGGTGAAGACCTCCAAGTTAGTATGGATATCGCCAAACAACTCTATGTCGAAAAAATCAACTAAGCCCTTATCCTTGAAAGAAGTTCATTTCAGGGATTTTTTGTCATTTTAGTTGTAAGTCCCATTCATTTGGTGTAGAATGAAGCTAGATAAAAGAGGGAGGTCATCTTATGAAAAAGCTCTTTAGAATCCATTTTGTAGCCATTGTAGTCAGCGATTTGCTACTGTTGGTAACTTTCAGACCCCGATACGAACTTTCTTTGGAGAGAGGTCTGATTTTTTGCTTCATTTTCATCCTTACTCAGGGACTACTGCTGTCTCGCTTAGTCTTCCGACTCAAAAAACAGTTCTCTGAGATTTATCCTCAGATGAACAAAAAAATTCGCCTCTACTACTTAGGGATTCTCTCCGTTGACCTTCTATTATTTGTCTTTTTAGCCATCACTGACCCTCAATATTTCTACTCTCTTACTCCAGTCTTTACTTCCTGTCATTCTACTTTATACTATATAACGGCTAGCCACCTAAGAGAAAACTATCCCGACTTTTACAACAAACACATCACCTTCTGGGAGTGTCTATAAACAAAAACCAAGCCAGCTGGCTTGGTTTTCTTATCTATTTTTAGTATCAAGAATGATGGTAACTGGCCCATCATTTACCAGCTCCACCTGCATATCCGCTCCAAAAATACCTGTCTGAACAGGGACTTCCTGAGCTAGCTTTTGGTTTAAAGCCTCATAGAAGGCAGCTGCCATATCCGGCTTGGCTGCACCTGTAAAGGCTGGGCGATTGCCTTTCTTAGTATCCGCAAAGAGAGTAAACTGAGAAATAGAAAGGATTTCTCCTTCAATATCCTTGACTGACAGATTCATCTTGCCTTCTGCATCTGAAAAAATCCGCATATTGACAAGCTTTCTCACAGCATAGTCCAGATCTTCCTCCTGGTCATCTGGGCCAACACCGACCAACAATAAGAGACCTTGATTGATCTTTCCATGAACCTGACCTTCGATACTGACTTGAGCTTTTTTAACCCGTTGGATAATGATTTTCATAATAGCCTTTCTAGTGACTGAAGGAAGAATTAGCCGTTGGTCCTTTTGACGGAGTAAACCTCTGGCACACTCTTAATCTTGTCCACAACTGTGGTCAGTGTAGAGAGGTTGGAAATACCAAAGGAGACATGGATATTAGCAAATTTCATATCCTTAGTTGGTTGAGCATTAACGGTTGAGATATTCTTGGTTGTGTTTGAGAGAACTTGTAAAACATCATTTAAGAGCCCTGTACGGTTGAGACCATAGATATCGATGTGGGCAGTGTATTCCTTGCTTGAGAATTGATCTTCCCACTCCACATCAAGGAGACGTTGCTCGTAGTTTTCTTGGGCGCGGAGATTCATACAGTCCACACGGTGAATAGCCACACCGCGTCCCTTAGTAATGTAACCGACAATGTCGTCACCCGGAACTGGATTGCAACACTTAGCAATCCGAACTAGGAGACCTGAAGCCCCTTCAATGACCACACCACCCTCATGCTTAACCTTGAGGGCTTCTTTGTTCTCGACTTTAACTTCGCCACCTTTGACAAGCTCTTCTGCTTCCGCCTTGGCCTTGGCACGCTCTTCCTCACGGCGTTCCTTTTCGGTCAAACGGTTAAAGACGGTAATAGCACCAATTTCTCCAAAACCAATGGCTGCGTAGAGAGCTTCCTCTGTCTTGTAGCTGGTCTTTTGAAGGACCTCGTCCATATGACGCTTGTCCATAAACTTATTGGCTACATAGCCGTTTTCTTGGAACTGGGCCATCAACATTTCACGGCCCTTGTTAACGGATAATTCCTTGTCTTGATTTTTAAAGAACTGACGAATCTTATTGCGCGCCTTGCTGGTCTTGACCATGTTGAGCCAGTCACGACTCGGACCAAAGGAGTTGGGATTGGTGATAATTTCAACCTGATCCCCTGTCTTGAGCTTGGTTGTCAGCGGAACCATACGGCCATTGACCTTGGCACCAGTCGCTTTTTCACCGACTTTGGTATGGATTTCATAGGCAAAGTCAATCGGTCCTGAATCTTTTGGAAGGGAGCGAACCGCACCATCTGGAGTAAAGACGTAAATCTCCTCCGCCAGATAGTTTTCTTTAACAGAGTCCACAAATTCCTTGGCATCATCAGCCTGGTCTTGGAGCTCCATCATCTCCTTAATCCAGTTCATCCCAATAGCAGATTCCTTGCTGTTGACCTGCCCTTTAATGCCTTTCTTATAAGCCCAGTGAGCTGCTACCCCGTACTCAGCCACCTCATGCATTTCCTTAGTCCGAATCTGGAATTCAATCGGCCCTTTTGGTCCATAAACGGTCGTATGGATAGACTGATATCCATTGGCCTTACGATTAGCGATATAGTCTTTGAAGCGGCCTGGCATAGGTTTCCAAAGTTCATGCACATAACCCAGCATGGCGTAAACATCACTCTGGGTATCTAAGATACAGCGAATGGCAATCAGGTCATAAATCTCCTCAAAGCGTTTCTTCTTATCCTGCATCTTGCGATAGATCGAATAGATATGCTTAGGACGACCATAGATTTTCCCTTTGAGATTGCGTTCGGTAGCATAGTCCTCCAACTTGGTTACGACTTCATCGACCAAAGCCTCACGTTCTCTGCGTTTCTCCTTCATCATGTGGGTGATCTTGTAAAACTCAGTTGGATTGAGGTAACGGAAAGATAGATCTTCCAACTCCCACTTGACACTGGAAATCCCTAGACGATGAGCAAGTGGTGCGTAAATTTCCATGGTTTCTCTGGAGATCCGTTCTTGCTTGTCCTTTCGCAGGTGTTTGAGAGTCCGCATATTGTGCAAACGGTCCGATAATTTAACCAAAATAACACGGATATCCTCTGACATGGCCATAAGCATCTTGCGGTGATTTTCAGCTAATTGTTCCTCGAGTGATTTGTACTCAACCTTACCAAGCTTGGTCACCCCATCAACGATAATCCGAACATCATGACCGAACTCTCTCTCCAGATCATCCAGTGTCGCATCTGTGTCTTCAACAACGTCATGCAAAAAACCGCAGGCAACGGTTACGGCATCCAGCTTGAGCTTAGCCAGAATTCCTGCTACCTGAATGGGATGGATAATATAGGGCTCACCTGATTTCCGAAACTGCCCACTATGACAATCAACTGCGTAAATCAATGCTTTTTGTACAAAAGCAACGTCTTCCTTTGTTAAATATTCTCTCGTTAAAGCGACTACCTGATCGCCCGTCAAATTCACTTCTTTCGGCATCTATACTCTCCAATTCTTCCTACCATTTTATCACTTTTTTAAGGATATGAAAACTAGAAAAGCCTGTTTTTATGCCAATACCAATCATTAAAAAACACTGCCAGATTTCTCGAGCAGTGTTTTGACATTTCATTTGCTTAGTAGACTGTTTTTTCAGTTTCTACATCGAAGAAGTGTGCTTTGTTCAAGTCAAATCCAAGTTCAACTGTTGCACCTGTTTGCAAGTAGTCACGAGCGTCAACTTTAGCAACAAATTCGTCTTTACCAACTTGGCAGTAAAGGTGAGATTCTGAACCAAGCAATTCTGATACAGAGATAGTAGCTTTGACAACTGATTCTGGGAATGTTTCAAGGAAAGCAGGTTCTGCATTCACATCTTCTGGACGGATACCGAAGATCAATTCTTTTCCTTCGTAGCCTTTGTCACGAAGAACTTTCAAAGCACCTTCTGGAACTTTCAAGCGGAAACCGTCAGAAACAATTTCGCTACCAACCAATTTCACATTGATGAAGTTCATAGCTGGGCTTCCGATAAATCCTGCTACAAATTTGTTAACTGGGTTTTTGTAAACTTCTTGAGGGGTACCGATTTGTTCAACACGTCCGATAGTACCTGTACCAGCAGGGTTCTTAGTTGCTGACATGATAACGATACGGTCTGCAAGTGTCATCGCTTCTGTTTGGTCGTGGGTTACGTAGATAGTTGTAGCACCGATACGACGGTGGATCTTCGCAATTTCAGCACGCATAGATACACGAAGCTTGGCATCCAAGTTTGACAAAGGTTCGTCCATCAAGAACACTTTTGCATCACGGACGATAGCACGACCCATGGCAACACGTTGACGTTGACCACCTGAAAGGTCAGCTGGTTTACGATCCAAGAATTCTTTCAAACCAAGGATTGCTGCTGCTTCTTGCACACGTTTGTCGATGTCTTCTTTGCTGTACTTACGCAATTTCAAACCAAAAGCCATGTTGTCATACACAGTCATGTGTGGGTAAAGAGCGTAGTTTTGGAATACCATGGCGATGTCACGGTCTTTTGGAGCTACGTCGTTGACAACCACGCCATCGATAGATGCAGTACCTTCTGTAATGTCTTCAAGACCCGCAATCATACGAAGAGTTGTTGATTTACCACATCCTGAAGGACCTACGAAAACGATAAATTCCTTGTCTTTGATGTCCAAGTTGAAGTCTTCAACTGAGTAGTGTTCGCTGTTTGGATATTTTTTGTAAATATTTTTAAGATTTAATTCTACCATCGAGGTGAACTCCTTTTGTCTTTTGATAGTTTTATTATAGATGAAAACGCTTTACTTTTCTATGGCAAGGTGACCAAAATAATTAAAAAGTTTTGTGCAACTTGCACAAAACTTTAGAGAATATCTGGTAAAATCAATTGATAACACAGGGTCAAGTCGGTCAATTCCTTCAACTGTAGCCCTGTCAATTCTTCCCATTTGTCAATCTTGTATTGGAGAGAATTGCGGTGCAGATAGAGTTGCTGGGCTGTTTTAGTTAGGACAGCACTGTTTTCCCAGAGAGAAAGGATAATTTCCTGAATCTGATCCTGATCCAAAATCATCTGATGCAGGCATTCTTTAATGACTCTCAGTTCCACAAGTCTTTCCCCCATACTCCATAGATAGAGCTGTGAAAAGGTGTGTACACCTTGGTGACCTTGGCGCCACCATGTCTTAAACAAATCCCGCTCCGCTTTGATCAGGTCTGACAGAGATTGATGCCCCGTCTGAGACCAAACCTGGCCTAACATGATCGACAGACGAAGACCAAAGTCATACTCAACTGCTTCAATCGTATCACTTAAAATAGCTCGTACAGAAGTGTACTTATCTTGTTGAAGCACAAATACATAATCCTGAGCCCCGACCTGTAGCACTGTCTGGCAGTTGGGAAAAAGAGTCTGCATCATATCCAGCCAAGAGGATAGATTTTCCTGTTGGAAATAGGAAAGATGACAATAAACCAGCTGAATTTTTTTAAATGTTTGCGGTGCCTGCCCCTTCCCCTCGATCAGATAGGGATACCAAGGATTGAGCGAATGAGCCTGCTCCTGCTGGGTCAAAAGGGCAACCAGCTGCTTTTCACGCTCGCTGAGCCCAGCTTCCTCCAGTAAAATCCACTGCTGAGAAGCTAAAGGGAGAGTGAGATAGCCTGGTTTCTCAATCGGCTGATCTGAAATCTGAGCTTCAGGAAACCAGTCTTGTAATTCCTTTGCAATCATGTCCTAGCCCTCCACTTTTTGGATGCACCAAGAAATTATGGTCTCTAGACGCTCCACATTTTCAGTCAGATGGAGATAGCCCATCACTGCTTCAAAACCTGTAGACATGCGGTAGGTCACCACATCAGCATTTTTAGCCTTTGTGTGGCTATTGGTATTGCGACCACGTTTGTAGATTTCTTCTTCTTTTTCCGTCAGAACTTGCTCTTCCAACATGAGGGCAATCAAACGAGCCTGAGCCTTGGCTGACACATACTTAGTCGCCTCTTGGTGGAGTTTATTGGGTTTGGTCATGCCTTTAAGGATGAGATGGCGACGGATATACATGGAGTAAACTGCATCTCCCTCAAAAGCTAGCGCAATCCCGTTAATGAGATTGACATCAATCACGAGTCCACCTCACTCCATCCTTGGTGTCAAGGAGCTTAATTCCTTGAGCCGCTAATTGATCACGGATTTGGTCTGCTGTCGCAAAGTCACGATTAGCACGCGCTTCTTGACGTTTTTGGATTAAGGCTTCAATGTCTGCATCCAAAACTTCCTCAACAAAGACAATCCCAAAGACCTCCAACATATCCGCAAGAGCTTCCTTAACACTTGCATCATAGTTTCCTGAGTTGATCCATTTGGCCATTTCAAAGACAACTGTGATACCATTTGCGGAGTTGAAATCCTCATCCATAGCGGCAACAAACTTATCTTTAAAAGCCTGTAACTCTTGAGCATCTACAGTCCCAGAAAATGGTTGCTCATAAGTGTTTTTTAGATACTTAAGATTGGTCTCGGCATCACGCACTGCTTTTTCCGTAAAGTTGATAGGTTTACGGTAATGCTGAGTGGCAAAGAAGAAACGCAACACTTGCCCATCAAGAGTTTTAAGGGCATCGTGTACGGTTATAAAGTTGCCCAAGGACTTAGACATCTTGACATTGTCGATATTGACAAAGCCATTATGCATCCAGTAGTTAGCAAAAGTCTTGCCTGTTTTTGCTTCTGACTGGGCAATTTCGTTGGTATGGTGAGGAAACTCCAAATCAGCTCCACCACCATGGATATCAATGGTATCTCCCAAAATCTCTGTCGACATGACTGAACATTCAATATGCCAACCCGGACGACCAGGTCCCCAAGGACTGTCCCAAGAAATCTCGCCTGGTTTTGCAGCTTTCCAAAGGGCAAAATCCACCGGATTTTCCTTGCGAGCTGTTTCTTCATCGGTACGACCTGAAGCACCCAGCTCCAAATCTTCCAAAGTTTTATTGGCTAACTTAGCATAGTTGTGAGATTTTTCCACGCGGAAGTAAACATCCCCTTGACTCTCGTAAGCATAACCTTTTTCAATCAAGTCTTCCACAAAGCGGATAATGTCAGCCATAAACTCTACTACACGCGGATGGCGAGTCGCAGGTTTCACGCCTAAGGCTGTCACATCCTCACGAAAGGCAGCGATGTACTTGTCCGCAACCTCCAGAGGCGTGATACCTTCTTCCTTGGCACGATTGATAATCTTATCGTCTACATCTGTAAAGTTGGAAATATAGGCAACTTCGTAGCACGGTATTCGAAATAACGACGAATGGTATCAAAAGCCACCGTCGAACGGGCATTCCCAACGTGGATATAGTTGTATACCGTTGGCCCACAGACATATATCTTAACCTTGCCATCCTCAATAGGTACAAATTCTCGCAAACCACGAGACATTGTGTCGTAAATTTTAATCATGTGGTCCACTCCCTTCTCTATTTCTGACTTTTTCGGCTGAAAACCAGCTCTGCAAAAGGGCCAAATTGTCTGAGGCTATCCAGTTGGTAAAAGCGCTGCCCTTCTTCTTGGGTAAAGAGGGGAACCCCCTTTCCTAGGATAAGGGGCGCTATCTGAATAATGAGGTGGTCGAAAAGATCCGCATCCAAGAGCGGTCCTACCAAGGAATTACCACCAATCACAAAGACATTTTTTCCTTTGTCAATCTGGTGAACAAAGTCCACCACATCCCCAGCTACTGGCTGGTAATTGCTGACAGGCAGGTGCCTATCATGCGTAAAGACATAGTTCTCCGTAGCTTGATAAAAACTTTCTACATCTTGCAAATCTTGGATTTCCTCAAAGGTCCGCTTGCCCATGATGGTAATATCCATTTGCCTGTAAAAGTCATCATAGCCTGTATCCTCTACAGAACCAAGCTGATTCAGCCAGTCTATCCTGTGCTGGCAGTCTGCCAAGTAGCCATCCATGGTGATACAGCCGTAAAAATATACTGCCATTCTTGTAGTTACCTTTCTAGTTCCTTTGCTATTGTCAAAGCGATAGTGAAAAAAGTCATGGCATCAGCTGTCCGCTCTTCATGGCGGGCATCCCAGGTTCGGTTATGATGATCCACATAGTCAGCTGTGTAGAAGAACTGATAGACTTTACTCTTGCGAAATTGACTCCAAGCCATGATAGCTGAAGCTTCCATGTCCACCACTTTGGCTCCAGCAGCCAAGCGACGCTTGACCTTATCAGGCGTTTCTCGATAAAAGGCATCAGTCGTCCAAGACTTGGTGCGGATATGCTCGATATTGTGCTTGTCAAAGATGGCTTCCAGCTCGATCAGCAGAGACTCGTCATAGGCGACTTCATCACCCGGTGGGGCATAGTGATAGCTAGTCCCTTCATCTCGCAATGCGGCCGCAGGCAAGATGATCTTATCTGCCTCAATTGAGCGGTCCAAAACGCCACAGGAACCTAAAATGATAAAATTTTTGAAGCCTCTTGCTTTTAGTTCTTCTAAGAGCCCAACAACCATCGGGGCTCCAATCGTAGCTATAGCAACTGCTATCTTACTCCCATCCTTTTCATAGATATACCATGGAAAGCTACCATTTAGATTGGTTAGATAGCCACCTTCGTAAACATCTTCAAACTGCTTTACTCGTTCAATGATTTCTCCATTAAAAGATAAAATGATCGTGTCACAGATTTCTCCACCACCACGAATACTTCGATCAATTGGTTCGATAACAGCAGGTACATTTTCGAATTCTTCTAATAGCATTTTTCTACTCTTTCTCATTCAAATAAACTACCTGGGTCTGTTTGACAAAGCCAATCTTTTCATACAAACGTTTGGCACCTACATTGCTGTCTTCCACTGCAATCTGAAATTCCTTATCATTTTGCTCAATTAGTTGGTTAACAAGGGATTTTGCTAAATAGCTTCCATAGTCTTTTCCACGTTCAGGTTCCGATATTGCTAAACCGTAGAAGTAATTCGTATCGCTCGATAAATCAATCGTGCAAGTTCCAATGACCTGATCGTTTTTTAACAGAATATATAAGCGACTTTCTGGATCCTTCAGAGCTTCAGCGACATATCTATCCACAACTTCTCTCGATTCATGTTCCTCTGAAAATGCCTGAAATTTTAACTGACTAATTTGATCTTGATACGAACTATCTGCTAACAAAACTTCAAGATTGGAAAGCTTTTCTAACGGATAAGGCCTTCTATCCTTACCTAACCATGTTTCTGTATCCTCGTCCTCGACCAATCCCCAGTTGCTGACAAAATCAGGATAACGGTCTAGAAAAATACGTTCTGTCTGAAAAGTGACTGAACGAATAGGGTAAGAAGCCGTTTCTTTCTCAAAACTAGTAAACAATGCACGCGCAATCCCCTGACGACGATGATCTGGATGAACCAGTATCGTCACTTCCACATCTTGGTCATCTGCATAGACAGTTAATAAACCAACAAGTTCACTTTTTTCGTAATAAAGAAAAAAGGCGGGCATGTTTGGGTCAAAATTAAGCATGTTAGAAAGATAGGGATCACGATAGGTACCGTCATAGGCTTGGCAACAGTTAATTAGTTTTTTCGCCTCAGATAACTCCTCTTGGCTTAACTTGTTTCTTGCTTGAATCATATAGGTAACCTCTACAAACCCGACGATCTGTGGCTGGCTTCTCTAGCCTGCTCTAGTTTATTGACGTAGTACTCCCGTTTTTCTTCGACTTCGTGGATCGTTGGTTCATCCTTCTGTCCATGAACTCGGACGATCTTGGCTGGAATACCGACAACTGTCACATCACTAGGTACGTCTGCCACGACTACTGCAGCAGCACCGACTTTGGCATTCTCACCGATTTCTACCGGTCCGATAACTTGGGCATGGGCTGATATGAGAGCTCCTTTACGCACAGTCGGATGGCGTTTGCCAACATCCTTCCCTGTTCCACCAAGAGTCACTCCGTGATAGAGAAGAACGCCTTTTTCAACAATCGCCGTCTCTCCAATCACCAGGCCTGAACCATGGTCGATAAAAACACCTGATTCTATCTGAGCACCAGGGTGAATCTCTATCTGCGTCCAAAAACGCCAAAACTGGCTGTGCATACGAGCTAAAAGCTTAAAGCCATGTTTCCAGAGAAAATGAGAGAGACGGTGAGCAGCCAAGGCTTTGACACCCGGATAGGTCAGCAAAACTTCCAAACTGTTGCGTGCCGCTGGATCATTTTCTTTTACAATATCAATGGTTTCGCGCCACCATCCCATACATTTCTCCTTTTCTTATTCTGAATCTTTTGGTTTGTGTGTAAATTCTTTCTTAGGTTTGTGGTCCTTGTGATGACGTGGGCGGTGAGGACGTTCAGACTTTTCACCTTTTTCATCACGCTCTGGTTTTGGTGGACGAGGAAGAAGGGCCTTCATAGAAGCATCAACACGTCCTTTTTCATCAATCTTGATAACTTTAACATCGACTTCGTCTCCAATAGCCACCAAATCTTCGACATTATTGGTACGCGTCCAAGCCATTTCCGAAATGTGAACGAGGGCGTCTGTCTTGTCAAAGAGGTTGACAAAGGCACCGAATTTCTCGATACGAACAACCTTGGCATGGTAAACTTCATCCACTTTGGCCTCACGAACCAAGCCAGCAATGATTTCTTTGGCACGGTTAATGGCATCTTGGTCGCTAGAGTAGATAGACACATTTCCTTCTTCGTCGATATCAATCTTAACGCCTGTTTCAGCGATAATCTTGTCAATCGTTTCTCCACCTTTACCGATGACAATCTTAATTTTGTCCACATCAATCTTGATAGTATCAATTTTCGGTGCAGTTGGAGCCAATTCTGGACGAACTTCTGGAATAGTTGCTTCAATCACATCAAGGATTTCAAAACGCGCTTTCTTGGCTTGAGCAAGGGCCTCAGTCAAGATTTCTGCAGTAATCCCTTGAATCTTGATATCCATTTGAAGGGCTGTAATCCCGTCACGAGTTCCGGCAACCTTAAAGTCCATGTCTCCAAAGTGATCTTCTAATCCTTGGATATCTGTCAATACTGTATAGTTATTTCCATCTGAGATGAGACCCATGGCAATACCAGCTACTGGTGCCTTGATTGGCACACCACCAGCCATAAGGGCAAGCGTTCCCGCACAGATAGAGGCTTGAGAAGAAGAACCATTTGATTCCAAGACTTCTGCTACCAGACGGATAGCGTATGGGAATTCTTCCAAGCTTGGCAAGACTTGAGCAAGGGCACGCTCACCAAGAGCACCGTGACCGATTTCACGACGACCAGGCGCACCGTAACGACCTGTTTCCCCTACAGAGTATTGTGGGAAGTTATAGTGGTGCATAAAGCGTTTCTTGTACTCTGGATCCAAACCATCGATGATTTGAGTTTCTCCCATCGGAGCCAAAGTCAAGACTGAAAGGGCTTGAGTTTGTCCACGAGTGAAGAGACCGGAACCGTGCACACGAGGAAGGAAGTCAACAACCGCATCCAAAGGACGGATTTCATCGACCTTACGACCGTCAGGACGCACCTTGTCTTCCGTAATCAAACGGCGCACTTCAGCGTGTTCCATTTGTTCCAAGATTTCAGCCACATCACGCATGATACGGTCAAATTCTTCATGGTCTGCATATTTTTCTTCGTAAACAGCAGTCACTTGGTCTTTAACTGCTTGAGTTGCAGCTTCACGAGCCAATTTTTCTTCTACTTGAACCGCTTTTTGGAGGTCACTATTGTAGCTGCGATGATTTCAGCTTGTAATTCAGCGTCCACATGAAGCAATTCTACTTCTGCCTTTTCCTTACCGACTGCAGCAACGATTTCTTCTTGGAAGGCAATCAATTCTTTGACTGCTTGGTGCCCTTTCAGAAGGGCTTCCAACATGATTTCTTCTGACAATTCTTTGGCACCAGACTCCACCATGTTGATAGCATGCTTGGTACCAGCTACTGTCAATTCAAGAAGAGATTGCTCTGCCTGTTCTTGAGTAGGGTTGATGATGATTTCACCGTCTACATAGCCCACTTGTACCCCAGCGATTGGTCCGTCAAATGGAATGTCTGAGATAGAAAGCGCTAAAGATGAGCCAAACATAGCCGCCATTGGAGCAGAGGCATTTTCATCATAAGAGAGCACTGTGTTGATTACTTGCACTTCGTTACGGAAACCTTCCGCAAACATAGGACGGATTGGACGGTCAATCAAACGCGCTGTCAAAGTCGCATCTGTTGATGGACGTCCTTCACGTTTCATAAAGCCACCAGGAAACTTCCCAGCCGCATACATTTTTTCTTCGTAGTTGACTTGGAGTGGGAAGAAATCCCCAGTTGCCATTTTCTTAGACATCACGGCAGCAGTCAAGACAGTTGACTCACCGTAACGCACAACAACTGCGCCATTTGCTTGCTTAGCAACCTGGCCAGTCTCTACGATCAACTCACGACCCGCAAAAGTCGTTTGAAACACTTGTTTTGTCATTTTAATCCCCTTTGGATTGATGAAATTATACGTCTTGCCTACAAAGATCAAGATACTAAGGTCGCAAAAAGCAAAGTAAAAATAGGAAACTGGCGAAGTCTTCGATGAAGACAAGACAGTTTATCTTTTTTACATAGCTTTTCGGCCGAGTTCAATTACTCATGATAGCATAGATTGACGCAGTGTGCGATACACACCAGGAAATCTATCTTTTTCACTAGGGATTTAGCCCGTGTTCAACTTTCAAGATACAAATCATTAGAAAGGTTTGATGCTAAAGCATCTATACCTTTCACGCTAATCGCTATCAGGCGATTAGCTAAATGCTTTACTAACTCTCTCATCAAATAATATCGATTTGACTCGTTCGTGTCGCTTCAACTAAATACTGAAAAGAACAAATTATGAAAAAATTTCTGTCATAAAATTGAGAATCGACATAGCCTTTAAAACTTTTATACCCTCATCTTTGTATCAAGTACGTACAGAGTCTATTTTATCATATTTTTCTTAAAAAGTGCGGGCTTTTCTATTAAAAAGGAACCATTCCCCTCACCTGAGAAGAATGGTTTGCTTTTTATTATCCTAAAGACTGATGGTTAAACAAGGCATGGGTTGCTTGGTGGATGTATTTTGCTGTTTCAGCATTGTTCATGGTGTAGAGATGCACACCTGCGACATCCTGGGTTACCAAGTCCACGATCTGATCCACGGCATAGGCAAGTCCTGCTGCTCTGAGCGACTCAGGGTCATGCTCATACTTGTCTAAGATGGCCTTAAATTTGCGTGGAAGATGGATATTCTCACAAGTCTTCAAAAGACGAAGCGCTTGATTACGGTTAAGAATAGGCATGATTCCCGCATGAATAGGAACATCAATCCCTGCCAAGGTACACTTATCTTGGAAATCGTAGAAGCGCTCATTGTCAAAGAAAAGTTGCGTTACAAGGCTTGAACAGCCTGCATCCACTTTCTTCTTGAGATTTTGAATATCCGAGATTTGGTTTGGAGAGTCAGGATGCCCCTCTGGGTAGCAAGCACCAACAATATCAAAGTGAGGAGCCTGTTCCTTGATGAACTCGATCAAGTCCGTTGCGTAGCGGAAATCCTTTTGTGGTTCCACATCAGGGATAATATCCCCACGTAAGGCCAAGATTTTCTGTACCCCAACCTTATCCAAGTCTGAAATGGTTTCAGCAACTTTGTCCTTGGTCAGATAGATAGCTGGCAAGTGGGCAATGGTTGGAATCGCCAAGTCATTCTGGATAAAGTCAGCCAAACGAACCGTTGTTTCCTTGATATTAAATTTATTATTGCTGGCAGTCACACTGATAAAGTGAGGTGTCAGCTCCCGCATATCCTGCAAGGCTGAAATAATTTTATCATTACCCACAGCTGGGTTTGGAGGGAACACTTCAAATGAAAGTGACGGAGTTTGGCGTGACATAGTCATTATCCTTTTCTTTTTGATTTCATGATTGCTAAGCCGGCTTGGGCCAAGCAGTTCCTTGATCAGTCAGTGTCACGAGAGAAATCTTATCTTATAATTTCTCACGCGCAGCTTTTGCTGCTTCGACAAGGCGGATCAAGCTTTCTTTTGTTTCTGGAATACCACGTGTTTTCAAACCACAGTCAGGGTTGATCCAAACTTTCTTGCTTGGTACTTTGGCAAGAATAGCATCGATTGTGTGGTCGATTTCGCCTTCATTTGGCACACGAGGTGAGTGGATATCGTAAACCCCAGGTCCCACTTCTGTTTGGAAGTTTTTCGCTTTGAGCTCGTCCAAGATTTCAAGGTTTGAACGGCTTGCTTCAAAGGAAATAACGTCCGCATCCATGTTGTCGATAGCTGGGATGATATCTGTAAATTCTGAGTAACACATGTGAGTGTGGATTTGAGTATCTGGTGCAACTGTAGAGTGTACCAAGCGGAAGGCTGGAATAGCCCAGTCAAGGTAGTCTTCATACCAGTCGCTACGACGGAGTGGCAATTTCTCACGAAGAGCAGCCTCGTCGATTTGGATGATTTTCACACCAGCAGCTTCAAGGTCAAGAACTTCATCCTTGATAGCAAGGGCGATTTGAAGAGTTGAGTCCTTGATAGAGATGTCTTCACGTGGGAATGACCAGTTGAGGATGGTAACCGGTCCAGTCAACATACCTTTAACAGGTTTGTCAGTACGGCTTTGTGCGTAGCTAGACCATTTAACAGTGATTGGGTTGAGACGAGTGACATCACCCCAGATGATTGGTGGTTTCACCCCACGCATACCGTATGATTGTACCCAACCATTCTTAGAGAAGAGGTAACCGGACAAGTTTTGACCGAAGTACTCAACCATGTCGTTACGCTCGAACTCACCGTGTACAAGCACGTCAAATCCAACTTCTTCTTGCCATTTGATCCATTCGTCGATAGTTTCAGCAAGGAAAGCGTCGTATTCTTCTTGTGACAATTCACCCTTACGGTAAGCCAAACGTTTAGCACGGACTTCCTTAGTTTGAGGGAATGAACCGATGGTTGTTGTTGGAAGGGCTGGAAGTTTAAAGGCTTCTTCTTGGATAGCTTCACGTTCTGCAAAGGCTGGCAAACGAGTGTAGTCAGCGTCTGTCAATCCAGCGATGCGCGCACGAAGTTCTGCATTTTCACCCACACGCTCAGTCGCAAAGAGTTCTTTATTGGCTGCAAGAGCTTGTTCACCTTGACCATTGCGGATAGCATCCAAATCACGAATTTCATCCAATTTTTCAACTGCAAAAGCAAAGTGGTTCAAGATAGCTGGTTCAAATTCTTCGTTAGCCGTTGTAAATGGCACATGAAGAAGTGAGCATGAGCTTGTCAAGACAATGTTTTCAGCTGGGATTTGTTCAAGAACAGCCAAGCTCTTTTCGTAGTTGTTACGCCAGATGTTTTTACCATTGACAATCCCTGCATAGAGAGTCTTGTCCGCTGGGAAACCACCTTTCACAAGTTCAAGAGTTTTCTTACCTTCAACGAAGTCAAGACCGATCGCATCTACTGGCAAGTTCACAAGATCAGAGTAGACGTCACGAACGTCACCGAAGTAAGTTTGAAGCAAGACTTCAAGACCTTTTTTGTCAGCCAAAAGCTTGTTGTAGAGGTTCA
Source organism: Streptococcus sp. DBCMS (assembly GCA_000831085.1). Taxonomy (GTDB): domain Bacteria; phylum Bacillota; class Bacilli; order Lactobacillales; family Streptococcaceae; genus Streptococcus. Next base: position 10,665 of record JXRG01000022.1, on the reverse strand, counting down.
AGAAGAGAGCTTTTTCTTCAGCTGTCAAATCTTTGACAAGAGCCGCTTCGTCGAGTTGGATGCGAGTTGCACCAAGCTCCGCCAATTTAGCAAAAACTTCTTGGTATGCAGCTACTAAGCTGTCTACGAAGTCTTCTGCTTTCACGCCTTCTTCAAAGTCTGACAATTGAAGGAAAGTGAATGGTCCTACAAGGACTGGACGAGTGTTCAATCCAAGTTCTTTGGCTTCTTGGAACTCATCAAAGATCTTGTGACCAGCCAGTTTAACTTGAGTGTCTTTTTCAAATTTAGGAACGATGTAGTGGTAGTTGGTGTTGAACCATTTCTTCATCGGAAGGGCACGAACGTCCCCTTTTTCTCCTTGGTAACCACGTCCCAAAGCAAAGTAGCGCTCAAGGTCAGACAAGTCCAAATTTTGAACTGAAGCAGGTACCACGTTGAAGAGGAAAGCTGCATCAAGGAAGTTGTCATAGTGAGAAAAGTCATTTGATGGGATTTCAGTGATGCCTTTTTCTTTGACAATGTTCCAGTGTTTTGCACGCAATTCTTTAGCCGCAGCCAAGAGTTCTTCTTCTGAGATTTCTTTTCTAAAGTATTTTTCAGTTGTAAATTTTAATTCGCGGAATTCGCCCAAACGAGGGAAACCGATGATCGTAGTTGACATGATGTGTCCTCCAAAATTTGTTGTTGAAACTATCTTAACAGAAAAGAAAGGGTCTGTATAATTGTAAATAATTAGGCTTTGATATAGTTTGAAACTATATCACTCTTTTAGACAATAGAAAAAGACTTGAGACCAGCATCTCAAATCCTTTATATTGCTTGTTTTATTGCTGTATTTTAGTTGGAATGCTCAAACGAGCTATTGACGATTCTCATCAATGACTATGGCTTGTTATTAGAAAAGACTATAGGTTGATCCCCTTCTCTCGGAGATTAGCTAAACACTCCTCATAGTATTCTGCATCATGCTCACTATAGATGGGCTTGCTTAGCTTCTCCTCTGCTAAATCTTGATAAGGAGGGCAAGTCTTACCACGGTAGTTCTTGTCCAACCATTCTGGACTGACATTGTAGCCACGGTCAGCCATCTCCTCCATGATCAAGCGATGATAGGCATAGAGACGATAGGGCGAGTGGGTAAAGACATAGTCCACCGTCGCATGCTTTCTACCCCAGCCATTGCCACGCAAAGCACAACACTCTCGGTGTTGCCCCAAAAGTTGCGGACGGGGAAGTTGTGAAATCAAAGCCTCATGCCAAAGTCTCATGGGAGTCTCCTTTCAGTAACGTTGAATGTTGCAAGTAGGTATTGGGATAGCGATCAAGCAACTCTCGAGTCTTAGCAATCAAGTCTTCCTTGGAAGCCTGACCAAAGCGGTAGCGATCCAGCAAGAGCATATAGTCCTTGCGCTCGACATCTGTCGCTTTCTTTTTGAAATAGCCCCAAATATGCTGAAAAGCATTGCAAACCTGACCCCTGTGTTCTGGGATTTGACAGGCACGATCAATCAGTTCTTGAACATGACTTACCTCCACCTCTTCATTCTTCAAGTATTGGCGAATCTCATTATAAATATTGCTAGAATGACTCAAAACGAGGTATTTGTTTCTAGCCCAGAGTTGTTGGCACTGGGATTTTTGATTAGTTTGTTCCATGTTTCTCCTTGCTTTCTATCCGTTTCCAGGAAATATGGAAACAAAGTTGTATCTAAAAAATGAGCGAATAAAGAGTGTTTTTTGTAGTTCCTGATTTTTCTAATAAACCTTGTTCGACAACCTCTTAAATACCTGAATAAGTCTCTACTAACAACTGAATCTTACGTAAAACTTCTTGTTTTTTCCGTTCACGCGCTCCCTGTCTACGAGAAGTTGGTGGAATAATCGAATCCAAATCAGTCCCACTATTTTCAGCATAACCTCGTTGAATTGATTTGTCGATAAACAATTGATAGTCATCTACAAGTTTCTCAGCCTCAGCTAGGTCTTGAATCGCGATTTTCTTGCGCTCCTTGCCATATTCGTAGAAAGCATGGATAATCCCATCATGGTCTTTCAATTTTTGCAAATCGGTGTCATTGATAAATCCAATAACCAACTCTTCTTTGGCACGAATATCGATACTAGAACGAATCACACGACTAACTTCTGCTTTCATTACTTCTTTAGACTCAGAATTCTTAGATTTTTCAACAATCAATGCCAGAATATAGTCTAGGTTAATCTCATCAGTTTTTAGTAACTCAATTTCAAATTCGACATCTGAAAGGTCAACATCCAAATCCTTAGTCTTTTCATAGTTTTTAAGGTTCAAAAACTCATCTCGAATTTCCACATAGGCACTTCTTAAATCCTGAAGATAACCTTCTGAAATTGGTTTGTCAATTTCTTGGAATTCATCATAATTTCGAAGAACATTATCAAGTTTCAACAACTCACCAAATAACTTAACAAACTCTTTTTTATCGTGCTCTGTTTCAATCTCTTGCGGCTTTGGGAATTTTTCCAGAATTTCCTGACAAACCGCAGTATAGCCTTTGACCTCAATACCTGTTACTTGGTCAACGAAACCATCCATGTATTCACTAAAGCTTTTTTCTAAGATGATTTCAAGCTTATTTGTGTCTCCAAAAGTCTTAATAGCTTCTTGCGTAGCCTTTTCTAAATCACGGAAACAAACAATATTTCCAAAGGGTTTGACCTCGTTAAAAATTCGATTGGTTCTCGAAAAAGCCTGAATCAAACCATGATAACGTAGGTTTTTATCGACAAAGAGAGTATTCATGGTCGGCGCATCAAATCCCGTCAAGAACATTCCCACTACAATCAATAAATCCACTTCCTTAGACTTAACTCGTTTTGAAAGGTCTCGATAATAATTTTGAAACTCTTTCCCATCAGTCGAAAAGTTGGTCTTGAACATTTGATTATAGTCATAGATTGCTTTAGAAAGAAACTCTTTAGACGAACGAGGCATGGCTGTATCTTGAGGGTCTAGCTCTTCATCTTGAATCTCTCCATAAGCTGACTGTTCTTCGTTAGGCGCAAAGCTAAAGATAGTAGCGACCTTCAAACGCTTAACTTCTGGTAGAGTTGCCTGTTGTCGCTGGAGTTCTTCATAGTATAATTTTGCTGCTTCAATACTTTGTACAGCCAGCATAGCATTAAAACCTTGCATCTTCTTTTGTTTATGAGTGTAATATTTACTCCGATGCGTCTTATCATTATAGACTCTTAAAAGATACTCTGTAATGGTTGCAATCCGTTCAGGATGCAAAAGAAGTTCCTTCTCCATCTTTTTGAGTTTCTTCTCATCTAGCTCTCGGCCAACTGTTTTTTCAGCTTCCCTATACTTATTAATTTCAGGTTTGATATAGTTGTAGTCGACTTTGAACTTCAACACTTTTTTATCTCGAATAGCATCTGTGATAACGTAGTATGAAGCTGTTCACCAAAAACCTCTTGAGTTGTTTCTCCCGTTAAACTATTTTCTGGGAAAATTGGAGTACCTGTAAATCCAAATAAAGCATACTGTTTAAAAGCTTTTTTGATACGCTTTTGCGCCTTCCCAAACTGGGAGCGGTGACACTCATCAAAAATCAAGACACATTTCTTAGCATAGACTTCATGATTTGGATTTGCTGTGATAAACTTGTTTAACTTTTGAATAGTTGTGACAATGATTCGATCATCATTTTCTTCGATACTTCGTTGGAGTTCTTTGGTATTGTTGCTACCATTGACTGAATTTGGTTGGAATTTTTGATACTCCTTCATGGTCTGATAGTCAAGGTCTTTTCTATCCACCACAAAAATCACTTTATCAATATAGTCCAACTCCGTTGCTAAACGAGCGGTCTTAAAGCTGGTCAAAGTTTTCCCAGAACCCGTCGTATGCCAGATATAGCCACAAGCATTAATCGTACCGAAATTCTTCATTTCATTTGTGGAATGAATTTTTCGTAAAATACTCTCTGTTGCAGCTATCTGATATGGGCGCATGATGAGTAATGTATTATCAGCATCAAAAACACAATACTTGGTCAAAACTTCCAAGAGGACTCGCTTGCTCAAGAAGGTAACAGTAAAGTCTTCTAGGTCATGAATTGTTTTATTCTTACGGTCTGCCCATTCACAGGTGAACTCATAATGATTTTTATTTTGAGCTGTCGTATTTGCAAAGTAGCGTGTATAAGTACCATTGGAAATCACAAAAATCTGAATATATTTGTATAAAGAATTTTCACTATTGAAACTTTCCTTACTATATCTATGGATTTGTTCAAAAGCTTCTTTAAGACTAACCCCTCGTCTCTTCAATTCAATCTGAACTAACGGCAGACCATTCACTAAAATAGTCACGTCATAACGGTTGGTATGACTACCTACTTGAGTCACTTGGTTGATAACCTGCATAGTGTTGTTATGAATATTTTTCTTATCAAGGATGAAAATATTTTTAATCCGTCCATCATCAAAAACAAAGTCATAGATATGATTTTCTTGGATTTTTCGAGTTTTTTCAACTAATCCTTCATTGGGACAATCCAGATATTCCACTACAAAGCGATCCCACTCAGCATTCGTAAATGTTACCTTATTGAGTTTTTCTATTTGCAACTTGGCATTTGCTAAGAGCTCTTCAGGTGTATGAATATTTAGGCGTTCATAGTTAAGATGATTCACCAAATCAGAAATTAACTGATTTTCTAGATCAGCCTCTGACTGATACTCTCTATCCGTACGATACTCTGGTTGATACTCAGCCAAGAGAATCCCTTCATTTGTTTCCGCAATTACTTCATGTATTTTTGAATAATCAACCATTTTAATTTTCCTCTTTTTGGTTAAATTTATACTTTATCTCAAAACTATTGAATAATTCTATTAAGGTATTTTTTTCTCGTTCTTGCAAATCTCTAAACTCCAAGTCTGATTGACGATTATGAGTGAATAAATCAATCCTTTGAGCATATGGTTCTATATTTTCTTTGGTAATCTCCTCACCAACTACCTCTAATCCTAATAAAACCTCCTCCCATCTACCATAACCTAAAAATGTAGCTGTTTTTTCTAACAGATTTCTAAACAAGGCATAATGAAATTTTTCTACTCGTCCACTGTCTACAGCTCTACGTAATTCTTCTCTTACCTTTAGATGATATCCAAAGGGAGAATCTTTTTCAACATCAGTTAAAATATATCTGACTTTGTCCTCCTTATCAACTTCTTTTTTCATAACATAAAACGACTTTTTTTTATTTGGTATTTTTCTGTCAAATCGTATTTCATTGTACAAAACATTATAAAAAAGAGGTTGGTGAGAAGAAATAATAAACTTTAAATCAGTGTGTTTAGATTTAGCAATAATTTCCTTTAAAAAAATAGCGGAATCAATAGTATTGTTATCATCTAACGAAGAAATTGGATCGTCAATATAAATATACTTAAAGTCCTGAAAATCAGAGTCAATATCTGGATCGCTTAACTCCTCAATAATAAGTTCCAAAAGAGTTAGGAATATAGACCAAACAAATATCCTCTCCTCACCTCTAGAAATTTTGACTGTATCACCATCTAAAGTAAAGCGAATTCCCTTAAAATCACTTATCAATCTTGGAACACGCTGGTCTCCAATCTTATCAAAAATCGGTAATCCAGAACTATCGATTGCCTGTCTCTCAATATCTTCAAAATTTGGAACTATGAGGTTATGGACATACTTCTGAAAGTTGATAATGACTTGTTCAAATTGTTGCTGTTCTTCTAAAAACTTACCAAAAAAAGTACGCTTATCATATTTGAGGTAACGATCTTCATCATTTTCTAAATCATTTTCCCAAGTAAAAAGATCTTCTGTAAAAGCGTTAAAATAAAGTATTTTCTTTACTTTTGACTCTTCATCATTTTCCGAGATATTTAATTTATCCTTTAAAATTGTAGATAGCCTCGTTTTCCCTGTAGCATTAAAAGCATAAATTAAATGTACCTTCTTATTACTTGAGATTAGTTCGTCTGCAATATCTTCCAATGTATTAAGTACTTTATCATCCGCCATAATTCACTTTTCCTTATTCATTAAAATTGAGTAATTGATTTCTCCAGTATTCATACTGCTTCTGTCTTAGTTCGATTTCTTTTGGAAGCCCCTCAGAAAGAGAGCTCGTTAAGGTGTTGAAATTGTCAAGAATGGAGACAATTCTTTTTTGTTCAGTGATAGGTGGAAGAACAATTTTAAATTTTTCCATATCCTTCGAATTGATACGAACAACTTTTGTTCCAGTTACTTTTCTTTCCTTTTGAGATTGAAAATATGTAGACCGGAACCAATAATTTAAGTAACGTGAGTTTTGGCTCGTTTGAATGATATAACTATCTCCAGAAATTCCAATCTCTTCTTTACCTTCCCAAACAATTGCTTTCCCAACATCTTCAACATTCTCAGATGTTGTTGCCATTATCAAATCATTAGGATAGGCTTTTTTTAGTTTTTCAAATACTATTTCACTAGTTTTGGAAAGAGTTTCAGCAACTGTAAAATCGTATTTGGTGTAAATTTGTCCGTAGTGAATAACAGATTTCCCAATTTCTGAAAAATCTTTCTTCTGAAGACCATTTCCTCTTACAAAGTCACAAATAGCTCCCAACTCCACTCGAATTGGACCAAATACCACTGTAAAAGCTTGACAATAGCGGAGTTGGCCCACTCCTCTACTCTACTCTACTCTACTCTCAGTGTACTCGCCTTCGGCGACGAATGTCAAGAGTTTTTCTCGGAAATATTCGTACTGTTTTTGACGAAGTTCAACCTCCTTTGGAAGTCCGATGTTGAGATCATGACAAACCGTATCAAAGTTATCTAGAACTTGAACAATGCGAGATTGAATTTCGAGGGAAGGGACTGGAATTTTATACTTCTTTACTAAAGCATCAGATATCGCTGGATAACTTGTCCCACTCTGATTTTCCTCCAAGTATTTATAAAATTTACTTGATGAAAATATATGATATATATAGTTCGATAAAACCTCACCATTTGTTCTAAAAACGTAAAATCCTGTACTACAAATCTGGTCATTGTAGTTATCTGTAATTTTCGTAAAACGTTTCAAAGTTGGCCTTGTCGTCCCTAAGATAATATCATTTGATTTGACAATCTTTTGAGCTCTACTTGGAGCAGTTAATTTAGTTATTGATGTAGTCTCAATAATCTTATTAGAAACTCTATCTACTGATGATAAATCTATATATTTAAATTTTTCATCATCTCCAATTTTATTCCAAGAAATATTACTTGTTTGTTCAGAAACTGCATCAAGTGTCTTCCACTCAACATGATAGACTTCATCCTCAAAAGATAACAGTTTATCTCGATAAAAAGAATATTGCTTTTTACGTGAGGTCAATTCTGAGGTCAATTCTGAGGTCAATTCTGTAACATAATCGGTGAATTTGTCAAGTGTTTGCACTATTTTTTCTTGAATTTCTAGAGGAGGGATTGGAATGAGAAACTTTGAATAAGTTCCAATCCATTGTCTACCATGTTGATCCGGTTTATAAGTTATTGTACCCAAATAATGCCATGCATAGCGTAATAAAACTTCGTTTTCAAATTCATCTTTTATCGTTAACATTTTCATTGCGGATGATTTTACTTTAAATTTAAAATCTACCCATTGTTTTGATGTAGTAAAATCATCAAAAATGATAACAGGATTGGTTTTGCTAGCTTGATAAATACCGGTTTTTTCATTTGTATAGCCTAAAATAAATGATTGTCCCGCAGTTAAAACAGGAATTTCATTACTGTCAGTATAAGCTTTACTTGATACAATATATTTGGTTGGTTGTTCATAATCTACTACTTCCCCTAACTCTTTCCACTCAACGGGACAGTTCTGGATTTCTTCTAGGATATTCATCACTTACCTCCTTCCTTGGCTAGATTTTCAATGCTTTTGATTTCCTTGAGGTAATCTTTTTCAACTTGACTGAGGGTTTTGGCTTGGTAGCTCTTATATTCCTTATCTACCTTCTGCTTCATCTGTTCACGAGAGATAGAACACTGTTAGCTAGCAAGTCTTCCCCAGTAGCCTGAAGGATACGATCCACATGCATCACCCAGTCCGCCATAGTCATGACTTCCTCTCGCTCTGCCTGTCTTTCAGCAAAGTCTAGATATCCTGATACAAGCTGATTAAGCCCACGGAGTTCCTTTTCTGTCAGATAGTTCTTGGCAACTTTTGCTTCAGATAGAGTAGGGAGATCTCCCTTAAAAGTGGTCAAGCCCATAAACTCCTTTTCGCTATCAACACGGTTATAAATGAGTTCACTCGCAGTATTGTGGTGAATGGCATAATGCATCTTGTTTTGAACCGTCGCAAAGAATTTCTTTGCCTCTGGTGAATTTGCATTGTAGTCACTTGATGTAGCAAAGAGATCCAAGACCTGACGGTAAAAGACTTTTTCACTCGAGCGAATGTCTCGAATTCTTTCAAGAAGTTCTTTAAAGTAAGAGCCCCCACCCAAATTTTTCAAGCGCTCATCATCCATAGCGAAGCCCTTGATCAGATACTCTTTCAAGACTGTCGAAGCATAGTGTCTGAACTGAATGCCACGAGGGGAACGCACTCGATAACCAATCGCCAAAATCATATCAAGATTATAGTAGGCGACTTTTTTTGACTGAGTTTTACCAGCCATTGCACCGTGACGAGTGGTTGTCAACTGATAGTTGACAACCACTGCTTCATCCAGTTCACCATCTTCAAAGATAGCCTTGATATGTTTACTAATATTTTGCTTGGAAGTCTGAAAGAGCTCAGCTAGTTCTTGTTGGGTCAGCCAGACCGTTCCATTATCCAGATGAAGCTCAATAGCGGACTGACCATCATCTGTTCTGTAAAGAATCACATCATTTGCCATGGCTCAATTCCTCTACAATTCTATCTATCTCTGCACGCAAGTGGTCAATCTTAGTAACAGTCTCAGCGATTTCTTTATTAAGCACATCAATATCAATCTTCTCACGGGTATCTTCTTGTTCGACATAGGTTGAGACAGATAGATTATAATCCTGCTCTGAACCAATCACCTCATTATCAACAAGAGTTGCTTTATAGTCAACATTTTGATAATTAGAGAACAATTCAACTATGTGCTCTATATTGCTATCCGTCAAGACATTGTTATTGGTCTCTTTTTTGAATTCTTTACTCGCATCAATAAAGAGGGTTTTATTTTCAAGCTTATTTTTCGCTAGAACCAAAATCGTAGTTGCGATAGAAGTCCCAAAGAAGAGATTATCTGGAAGGGCAATGACTGCTTCAACAAAATTATTATCTACTAGATACTGACGAATGGTCTTTTCAGCACCACCACGATAGAAAATGCCTGGGAAACAAACAATGGCTGCTCGACCTTTATTAGACAAGTGGTTGAGACTATGCATGATAAAGGCAAAGTCAGCTTTTGACTTAGGAGCTAACTTACCAGCTGGCGCAAAACGGTCATCGTTTATCAGAGTTGGATCTCCATCTCCCACCCATTTAACAGAATACGGAGGGTTAGAAACGATAGCATCAAATGGCTTTTCTTCCAGATGCTGAGGATTTAAGAGGGTATCTCCTCGCTTAATATCAAAGTTATTGTAGTTGATATTGTGCAAGAACATATTCATACGAGCCAAGTTATAGTTGGTCATATTGATTTCCTGACCAAAGAAACCATCCTCTAGGATATGATCTTCGTATTGTTTTTTCATTTGAAGAAGGAGAGAGCCTGAACCACATGTCGGGTCATAGACCTTGTTAATCTTATCTTTTCCAACCATCACTAGCCGAGCCAATAGTTTAGAGACTGTCTGAGGTGTAAAAAATTCACCACCACTTTTCCCTGCATTACTGGCATAGTTGGAAATCAAGAACTCATAGGCATCTCCAAAGGCATCAATGTCATTTTCCTCAAAGTTTCCAAAGTTAATGCTATTGATACCATTAAGAATGTCAGAAAGGCGTTTATTTTTTTCTGGAACAGTTCCACCAAGGATGTTGCTTCGGGTATCCAAGTTATCAAACAAACCTTTGATATCATCTTCTGATTTGAAGCCAATCGCTGACTTCTCAATATCTTGGAAAATATTGGCCAATTCTTCGTTTAGATTTTCATTTTGCGAGGCGTTCTTGACGACATTTTCAAATAATTGACTTGGAAGGATAAAGAAACCCTTATCCTCAACTGTCCCTGGTTTGAAATCTTGCTCAGCTTCTTGATCACTTAAGTCAGCATAACGGAATTCTAAATCCCCAGCCTCATGCTCAGCACGGTCAAAATAGTCTGCCATATGCTCTGAAATAAAACGATAGAACAGAATTCCTAGGATATATTGCTTAAAATCCCAACCATCTACAGCTCCACGCACATCGTCTGCAATCGCCCAAATTTTACGATGCAGCTCCTTGCGTTCTGCATTTTCTTTACTTGCCATTTTTACTTTCCTTAATTAATGTATTATCTTTTCTATTTTATCATATTTTCGATAGTAAAAAGCAAACGAACTAAGAAAAACCACTCGACCTGAATAGAGCGAGTGGGGTATAAACTATTTTTTAAATATGATTTTATAATTATACTCTATAAATTCAATTATTTTTTGACCATATTAAG